>JAFGHX010000073.1 GCA_016929905.1 Kiritimatiellia bacterium | reverse complement strand
GATTTCTTTCATCCTCTCTCTGACGGCCTTACGACCGATCGCGCCCACGCCCTTTCGCGCCTGACGTTTCGTGGGGCAAGAGTCGAGGCGGCGATGCACCTCGCTCAGTCAGCCATATGGATCTCACGGAATCAGCGTCAGCCCTTGACTTAAGACTCAACGAAGTTCTTTCCCTCATGACGACGCGGGGTGCATGGCGGCGGTAGGTCTTGCTTCTCTGGGCTGGGCCGGCAGCCCCCCGCGCGCCGCCCGGCGCGCCCCGCAAGGAAGCCCCCCGCGCCGTGTTTGCGCCGTGCCGCCTACAGGCGCACGGGGTCAGGTCTTTAGCATGTAAATTTAGCGAAATCGCCGCCAAAAGGTGAGCGTTACGCCTACGACAGGCTCCGCTTGAATTGACTGAGTGAGCATGTTACATTTATGAAGGATTGGACGGAGGTTCCTGATGACTGAGGCCATGGTTATCCAAGTGCCGAGCAAACGATCGCGAATTCTCGCGATCAAGCCGGGCAAAGATCGCATGGTCGTTGCGCACGGTAACAGCAGGAGCGCGGTGCTGGCCAAAGCCAGAAAGGCCGGCGTGCAAGACCCCATCCTGATGTATGTGCCGAAGTGCGGCAAGCGTTACATCTACTGACCAGCATGCCGACCCAACGCTACCCTTTCGTGAAATTCCAGTACGCGGATGGATCGTTTGACCCGCGGGCGCACACCTATCTGCCGATCAGAATCAGCAGTCCGGGCACCCAGACGCATTCGCTTGAATGGGGACTGCTCGACACAGGCGCGGATTCCTGCCTCTTCCCCGGAAGCTTGGCCGCCCGACTGGGGCATGAGCTTAAGGGCGAAGGGGTGAAGTCAAGCGTGGCGAGCGGAATTCAGCAGATGGAAGTGGACACATACGTTCACACGTTCCGTCTGGAACTCCTTGCCCCGGACCTGACCACGGTAGTGTGGACTTCTGGCGTCGTCGAGGTGGATTGCGTGGACTCAGATCATCCCCCGGTCATTCTGGGCGTAGACGAATTTCTTTCGCATTTCCGAATCACGGTAGACTATCCGGCAGAAGAGAGCACGCTCCATTGGTCCGCCTAGATGGAAATGATCTACCTTCGCCTTCCCTTGGCTTGCGAGATCCGGTACAATCCTCCCCAAAAGAACGCTCTTTGAAATACCGGCCAAAAGTGCTTTTGGGGAATCCAAGGTGGGTTCCGGGATCTCAAGAGGAATACGATCTCACGAGAGGCGCGTGCAGGGAGCCAGGAATGTTTACTTTTCACCGACAAGTGTGGATGCTATCATTACGGCGGCAACGAAGGGACCCGAGCCTTGGGGCCTGAGCAGAAGGAGGGTTTGATTGTGAAGACCCTGACGATGGAACTTCCTGACAACGTTTTCGCGGCTACACGGAATGATCCTGCGCATTTCTCGAAGGAAATGCGCCTGGCGGCGGCTGTCACATGGTACGAGCAGGGCCGGATCTCGCAGGAAATCGCCGCGGAAGTCGCCGGTTTGGACAGAACGGATTTTCTGATGGCGTTGTCGAGCATGCGCAAGAATTCGTTCACAGTCGACTTCGATGACTTGGATAGGGAGTTGGCGGATGACTGAGACGGCCGTCATGAATGCCTCGCCCCTTATCTTCCTCAGCAGGGGCGGCCGCCTGGAGTTGCTTCGACATTTTGCCGATCGTGTGCTTATTCCCAAGCCCGTTGCTCTGGAGGTTGAGGTCAGAGGTCCGGAAGACCGTACGGTACGCGCACTCCGAGAGCACACGTGGCTGGAAACGACGGAGCCGCCGCCGATCCCCGAATTCATCCAGAACTGGAGCCTGGGACCGGGCGAGTCCTCCGTACTCGCGCTCGCCGTTTCGCTCGGCAATGCGGAGGTCATCATGGATGATCTTGCCGGACGCAAGTGTGCCCTTGCTCTGGGCCTTGTTGTGAGGGGGACCTTGGGCCTCGTGCTGAAGGCGAAGCAACGTGGGCTGATTCCGTCGGCACGGTCCGTGATGGAAACGTTGTTGGCTGAAGGGCTTTATCTGTCTCGCCCCATTCTGGAGGCGGCACTGAAGCGAGTAGGCGAATAGAATGGCCGACGCCGACGCGGCAAGAAGGCTCTTTGAAAATGACGTAGCGGGTCCAAATCGCCGGTCAGCCCAAAGCCCTTATCGGCGATCCTGCGAGTTCGGACGAAGGCCCGTTCGGGACGTTTCCGTGTGCTTCCGTGTTTCTCGAATGTTCGCTTTCCATCGGTCCAGACGGGTGCTCCCATCAAGTCCATATCGGCTGGCTGCATTCCACGCACCCGAACAGCTTTTTGCCGAGGAGTCGAAGAGATGATTGATCATGTCGTTGAGGCGATCCGAGCGCGCCGGAGACGTCTGATGAAGGAGACTTGTGGCGGCTCGGTGAGCGCGAGGGTTCAAGCTGCCCTCAAATGGCAGGCTGAACACCCGAAGCGGGTTGTCAGCCGCGGAACGGCACGCTCGTGCCGAAAGGTCTCTTGAAAGAGTGGGCTGCCTCGTCTCTCCCTTTCCGCGTTGCCGTTTGAGATCGAGATTCCACTGAAGCCGACGCCGGTCCAGGTTGTTCCAGCCCTCGCGACGCCCCTGCCCTACTCGACCAGTTTGAACTGGAAGGTGAGTTTAGTGGCGCCGGCATGCGCGCGGCCGCCGGCGTCCTTTGCGGCCCGGAAGCGCGCGCGCTGCACGGCGCGCACCGCGGCGCGGTCCAGGGCGGGATAGCCGCTGGACTCCAGTACGGTGACCGACCGCGCGCGGCCCGCGGCATCCACCTCGATCCGGACCGTCACGAACCCTTCTTCGGCGCGCAGCCGCGCGCCGAGCGGGTAGAGCGGCCGGATCCCGGTGACGGGGCTCGGGCCGGACGCGACGCCCTTGGCCAGCGTGTCCGCGTCGGGCGGCGGCTCGGCCGGAACCCTTTCCGGCGGGGCGGGCGGTTCCGGAACCGGCTCCGGCTCGGGTTCCGGTTCGGGTTCCGGCTCCGGCTCTTCTTCCGGGATCTCTTCCTCGGGTTCGGGCGGTTCCGGGATAACGACCGGCGATTCGGGCTGTGTGAACGGCTCGGTCACCTCCGGCGCCGGCGCCGGCGGCCGTTCCGGTTCGGGCTCCGGCGGCGTGGGCGGCAGCAGCGTGAGCGCCACGCTGGACAGTCCCTTCTGGAACGCGGGCAGCAGCCGTTCCTGCCGAGCGGCGAGGAACCGGTCGATACACGTTGCCGCGACCGCGTGGAGGCACGCGGCGGCGAGGAAGGCGGTGAGTATATCGCGGCGGCGGTTCACTCGGAGTCCTGCACCTGAAAGCTGACAGCCTCTATCCCGTCCTCGCGCAGCCGCGCGAGCAGCTCGATGGCGATGCCCAGGTCCGCTGCGCGGTCCCCGCGGATGAGAACGGGCCGCGCGCCGGCGGCGCTGCGCGCGGCCGATTCCTCGACCGCGGCTTCCATGTCGAGCACCTGCCCGTCGATCGAGAGCCGGTTATCGGCACCGAGCGCGATCACGACGGCATTCTCGATGCCGCCCTCCCCGCGCGCCATCGGCAACTGCACCTCGACCCCGCGGTGAATGGTCATCGACAACATGGCATAGATGAAGAAGACGAGCAGCAGGAAGACGACGTCGATCAGCGGCACAATCTCGACGCGCGCGCGCCTGTTCTCATACCCGGTCGTCAGCTGCATGGTCGCGCCCCCGGCGGTAGGCCATTTCCAACTGCGTGGCGACCTGCGCGAAATGCCGCGCGGCCCGCTGCACCCTGGCCACGAGGTAGTTGAACGGGACGAGCGTGATCAGCGCAATGGCCAGCCCGGCGGCCGTCGTGATCAGCGCCTGGGCGATCCCGCCGGTTACCGCTTTCGGGTCCTGTATCCCGCTCTTGCCGAGCAGGTCGAACGAGTCGATGATCCCGGTGACCGTGCCCAGGATGCCGAGCAACGGCGCCATGGTAATGACCGTGTCCAGGATCGGCAGGCCCCGCTTCATCCGCTCGATCTCCGCCTCGGCCGCCAGTTCCAGGCTCTCGTGCAGGCCGTGCTCGCGGTCCGCGAGCCCGGCCAGCAGAATGCGGGCGGCGGCGCCGACCCTGGCGCCCTGCAGGGCGAGCGCCTGGTCGTACGCACCCTTTTCGACGCGGCCCAGAATCTGATGCACGAGCCCGTCGTGGTGCGCCCGGCTCCGCTCGCGCCACAGGAAGAGGATCCGCTCGATCGTGATGGTGAGCGAAACCAGCGAACAGACCAGCAGCGGCCACATGATCGGGCCGCCGCGCACGAACAAATCGCGCACAAACATCATATCGTCCCGCTCCGCATCGGCACCGTCGAGAAGCCCGCGGTTCGGCCAACGGGCACAGGGCCGACGCGCCGCCGTCAACCTCTTTCGACGTCATCCGCTGTGCAGCATAGCATCGTGCCCGCCCGCGCAGAAGCCCAAAAACGGCGAATCCGCGAATCTTGCCCGCGGATTTGGGCCACAGCCATGCGGGCTTCGCCCGCAACCCAGAGATCAGAGCTCAGCGGCTCTTCAGTTGACCGCTTGGGGGCCGAAAACTTCTTGTTCTTCAGCGCAGGACCGTCAAGAGCGGGTGTCCGTAAGCCGGCATCTCGAACCAAAGCGCGGACCGGCCGCAGCGCGGCGAAGGCGCGCGCCTTCGCCGGGCTGCGGCGGACACGGTCCAGGCCACGGCACCCCGCATCTCGGAGCGAAGCGCAGACCCGCCGTAGCCTTGGCGAAGGCGGGCGGCATCCGGCACCTACCGGGCACGAGCCCGATAGGCGGAGGGCGAACAGCCGACCGTTTGCGCGAACTGCTTGCTGAACGCGAATGGGTTGGGATAACCCAGCGTGTAGGCGATCTGCTTGATGCTTTGAGACGTGTCGGCGAGCTGCAGTTTCGCACGCTCGCAGCGCACGTGGATGTGGTACTGGGTCGGAGTCCGGCCCGTGTACTGCCTGAACAGCCTGCCGAACTGCTTCTTGGACAGCCCCGCCATGCGCGCCAGTTCCGAGACGACGAGCCGCTGCTCCGGATGGCGCCGAACGTGGCGCTGGACGGCGTCGATGCGGTGATCCTTGCGCCGCGCCGGCCGGTCGGCGTCCAGAGCCAGCTCGCAGACGATCTGCGTCACAACCGAGTCGCACGCCGCCTGCCGCACGGGAGTGCGTTCGGCGGTAAAATGCCGGTTCAGGGCTTCGAACAGCGTGACGTACTTCTCGAGGTCCGGCACCATGCGCGTCGTCCAGAACGGCGCCGGCGCGCGATTCACGGGTTCGTCCGTCGCGCGCCGATGCAGCCTGAACCGGGATGTGAGCAGGTACGGGCCGGCCGCCGCGTCCGCGAAGGCGCTGTGCACAAGGCCGGGCCCCACAAAGACGAGCCGCCCGCGCCGCAGCGGAACGCGGCGCCCCTGTACGACGTACTCGCCGCGCCCGCTCTTGATCAGCACCATGTGACAGGTGTCGATCACCCGCTCGCGCGGCCCCCACCCCGGCGGCGCCGGCGCATCATAGCTCCACTCCACCCGGAACCGCCACACCCTCAACACACCGGCCAGCCATTCCGCCATCGTTCCTTCTTCAGTTCCACTATTTGACATGCCTGCTCCCTGTTTTGACATACGATCTCGCGTGCGATTCTGAACGATATTCCGATAGAATTGATTTGAAATGGTGGCCAGAAGGCTCGTCCGAGCTATCTGACCGGGCCGAGCTGTCCGGTAATAAGACAGCTCTTATATGATATGCAAGAACGCTGATAGCAAACAAGCGGAAACGGAGGAAGCCGATGAAACGGGCACCGAACATCGTGCTGTTTTTCACGGATCAGCAACGATTCGACACCATCCACGCGCTGAACAATCCGGTGATACGCACGCCGAATCTGGACCGGCTCTGTCGGGAGGGCGCAGCGTTCACGAGCGCCTATTCCCCCTGCCCCGTCTGCGTGCCGGCTCGTTGCTGCATGAAATACGGGCGCTACCCCGTGCATACGGGCTGCTACGACAATGGCGATCCCATGCCGATCGATGGGCGGCCGTCGCTCATGGACGCGCTCAGCGCGGCGGGCTACCGCACGCACGGGATCGGCAAGTGCCATTTCACGCCGGATCCGGATGCCCTGCGCGGGTTCCAATCGCGCGAGATGCAGGAGGAAGGCCGGCGCGTGACCGACGACTACATTCGCTACCTGCGCGATGCGGGTTACGGCGAGCTGATCGAGCCGCACGGGGTACGCGGCGAGATGTACTACGTGCCTCAGGTCTCGCTGCTCCCGCCCCGGCTGCACCCCACGCAGTGGGTCGGCGACCGGTCCGTCGCGTTCGTGGAAGGCCAGGCGCAGGGCGATCGGCCGTGGTTTCTCTTCTCGAGTTTCATTCATCCGCATCCGCCGTTCGCGCCGCCGAGCCCGTGGCACAAGCTGTACCGCGCGCCGCTGATGCCGCTGCCGAAGGCACCGCCCGATGCGGAGGCGCTGCACACGCACGTCAACCGCGTCCAAAACCGTTACAAGTACCGGGACCAGGGCATCGATCTGAACCTGCTGCGCGGCATGAAGGCGCACTACTACGCCTGCATCTCGTTCATTGATTTTCAGGTGGGGCGTGTGCTGGACGCGCTGGCGGCGACGGGCCGGTTGGACGACACGCTGGTCCTGTTCACCTCCGACCACGGCGAGCATCTGGGCGACTACCGCTGTTTCGGCAAGCGCAGCATGCACGACACGTGCGCGCGCGTGCCCATGCTCGCGCGGCTGCCGGGCCGGTTCGATGGCGGCCGCGTATGCGACACGCCCGTGAGCCTGGTCGATGTGGCGCCGACCCTGCTGGCCACGGCCTCGGCCGACGGGGCCTGCATGCAGACCGACGGCGTGGATCTGAAGGAGATTCTGGAGGGCAGCGCCACCCGCGACACGGTGTTCGCCCAATATCAGCGGGCGGGCCATGCCATCTACACGGCGGTCACGCCGGCCTGGAAATACGCGTACAGCGCCGCGGACGACCTCGAGTTTCTGTTCGATCGCGTCGCGGACCCGGCCGAGACCCGGAACCGGGCCGGGAACGTTTTCCTGAAAGACGCGGTAGCGCAGATGCGCGCGACCCTGCAGGAATTTCTGCGCGCGGGCGGCGAGGCGCCGGCGCTGGACGGCGACGGCTGGCGCCGATATCCGCGCCAAGCGCTCCCGGCCGACCCGGACCAGGGCCTGATCGTGCAGGACCCGGCCGGGTTCAAGCTGGAACTGGCGGGGTATACGGAAATGCTGAGCGCTGAGTGCTAAATGCTGAACCGGGGAGAGTCGAAGGTCGGAAGGTCGAAAGTCGAAGGTCAGGCTGGCTGGGCGTGCGAAAATAGGCTGAGTCCTGAGTGTAGAAGACCCGCTTACGGCAGGATCTTCGCGTCTCCGCGACCTTCGACCTTGGACCTTCCGACTTTCGACCCATTCCGCATTCTCTCTAGGGCCGTTCGATGCGAAGCCGGTAGTACCGCAGCGTCGTATCGGTCGGCACAGCGTTGGTGAGCACGACGCTGGCGCCGTCGCCGGTGAAGTTGGTGAACTCCGTCCACGTGACGGGGCTGGTCACGAGCAAGTCGCTCCACTCGGCGCGGTAGACCACGCCCGTGCGCGTCTCGAACGCGAGCGGCACGTTCGTGCCGGCAATCATCGCGGCGAAATCCACCTCCAGCCGGCTGGCATCATTGGTCGGGTCGGTGCTGGCCATCTGTTCGCCGAAGTCGGTGAAGCCGTCCCCGTCGTTGTCGTTGGTGCCGCCGTCGCTGGTGATGAGGTCCAAAAAGTACGTGTTTTCCCACTCATCGTCCAGCCCGTCGCCGTCGGTGTCCGCGGCGCTGGCCACGCGCAGGTCCTGAATCGTGCCCGTGGCGTTGGTGAGTATCCAGGACAGGCCCGGGTCCAGGGCGGGCAGGTTTGTGGTGGAGAAGTTCGCGGAACAAACGGTGGTGCTCTTGATGATTTCGAACCGATCCCCCGCCGCGGGGTTGAAGCCGTTGGTCAGGCTCACATTGAGCGTGCCGCCCGCGGAGACGCTGCCGTTGACGTAGAGCTGGTCGTAGCCGGACCCGGCGGTCGTCCCGCCGAGCTCAATGTCGAGCGAACCGGCCGCGTTCTGCTGGTAGGCGGCGGACAGGATAAGCTGGCCGACGGAGAGCCCGGGCGCGACGCTGCCGGACGACTCCACTTTGACCGCGGAGACCGTGCCCGTTCCGGTCAGCACCCCGTCGGCCAGGGTCAGATAGCCGCCCCCGCCCACGGTCAGGTTCCCGCCGTTCAGGCGAATCACGCCGTTGGTCTGGATGCAGCTTGCGGAAAGCGCAAGCGTGCCGGACTGAACCTCGACGGTCCCCCCGTTGAGCAGGCTCACGTTCAGGGTGGAAGTTCCGGTGCCGCCGGACTTGACGACCGTGCCCCAGTTTGTGAAGGCCTTGCTGCCGGTCAGGCCGCCGTCGTCCTGCAGCTCGTACACAGCCCCATTCAGGTTGTTCCAACTCGCCCCACCATTCCAGAGATCGAGCTCACACGCACCGGCATGGTTGACGCGGCCTGCGTTGCAGAAATCCCCGTACAGCCGTCGCCAACCCGTCCCGGCCAGGTTGACCGTACCCGCGTTCGTCAGAGGCCCGCTGCGCGCGTCGATATTGCCGAGATACCACTGAAACATGTCGCTCGGGAAATCGAACACCGCGCCGCCGTCCAGGATCACGATGCGATCCCCGTCGCTGGCGAGGTGAATCTCGCCGTCGCCCGTCCCGGCGAACGTCCCCCCGAAATGGTGTTTCTCCGTGGAGGGCGACAGGTCCAGAATCGCGCCGCTGGCGACGGAGAACGTACCGCCCGACGACACGCCCGTGCCCTGGGAGAAACGCAACACGCCGGACTGCACGTCGACCACGCCGTCATAGTTGTTCCAAACGATGTGCACGGCGGACGTATCGGTTCCGCCCGACTTGCGCAGCGTGCCCCAGTTGTTGAAGTACTGCCCGGTCCCGTTGCCGATATCGCCGTCGTCCCGCAGATCGTAGAGCGCGCCGGCGCGGTTGTTCACGTAGGTGCCGCCCGCCCAAAGGGTGAAGGTACACGTGCCGGTATGCTGGATCGACCCCTCGTTCTCCAATGTCCCCCCATAGAGCTCCGGTGCGCCCGAGCCCGCCAGGTTGATGACCCCGCTGTTGGTAAACGGTCCCCCCGTCGCGTCGATACGCCCGCCGTACCACCGGAACATGTTCGTCGGGAAGTTGAACGTGGCGCCGTCCGACACGATCGCCAGGGCGGCGGCACTCGTATCCAGCCGCACCTCGCCTTCACCGGTCCCGGAGGATGTTCCGCACCAGCGGTGCCCACCGTCTGTCGTCGACAGATCGACAACCGCGCCCGCCGCCACGTTGAACGTCGCGCCAAAATTGGTGCCGTACCCCCACGAAAAACGCAGTGTCCCCGACTCCACCTCCACCACACCGTCGTAGTTGCACCAAAGGACGCCAACCGTCGACGTGCCCGTTCCGCCCGACTTGCGCAGCGTGCCCCAGTTGTTGACGTGCCGGCCCAGTCCGCCGTCGAAGTCGCCGTCGTCCTGCAGATCGTACAGGGCGCCGCTGCGGTTGTTCAGGAAGCATGCGCCGCCCGAGAGCGTCAACGGACCCGTGCCGGTGTGCCGGACCAAGCCCTCGTTCTCCAGTCTGCCCTGAAAAGTCCGGCCACCAGCGCCTACGAGGTGAAGGGCCCCGCTGTTGGTGACGGGCGCGTTGAGCGCATTGATCGTCCCGCCCGACCACTGGAACATGTTGGTCGGGAAGTTGAACGTCGCCGCGTTGGACAGGATCGTGATCAAACCGACCCCGCTCAGATGCACCTCGCCGTCACCCGTGCCGGCGTACGGCCCCTGCCAGTTGTGCCCGCCGGAGGCTGTCGAGACATCCAAGACAGCGCCCGCGGCCACCTCGAAGGAGGCGCCGCTGCTGCTGCCGCTCGTGCGAGGGAAGTGCAGGGTACCGGACTGCACTTCGATCGCGCCGCCCAGGTTATGCCAAACCAGGTCGACCGTGGAGGTCCCGGTCCCGGCCGACTTGCGCAATGTGGCGCCGGCCTCGTTACAGAATTCCGGGTGGCTCCCGCCCCCGCCGCCGTGATTGAGTCCAAGGTCGCCCCGTATGTCGTACAGGGCGCCGGCAGCGTTTGTGATACAGCAGCCCGCCCAGACGCCCAGGTCGGCCGAACCGCCATGGTTGATCGTGCCGGCGTTGATGAGCCTGAGCAGTGTCTTGGCGTCCGCTCCGGCCAGGTTGATCGTGCCGATATTGCTGAGCACGACGTCCGAATAGATCGTGCCCCCGTTCCACTGGAACAGGTCCCCCTCGAAATTGAACACGGCGCCGTCGCCCGCCGTGTGCAAGTCGTCGCCGCCGGCGTCGAAGTGGATGCGGCCGGCGCCAGTCCCGGAATAAACGCCCGTCAAATAATGATCGGAGGTCCCCGTGACGGGTGTCAGATTCAACACAGCCCCGTCGGACACCGAAAACGTGCCGCCTTCGCTCGTGCCGCTGCCGTTGCACAGCCACAGCGTGCCCGACTGCACAGCTACCGCGCCGCCCAGATTGCACCACGTCTTCTCCAGCTTCGACGTCGCCGTGCCGCCGGATTTTACAATCGTGCCCGAGTTGTAGAACGTGCCGCCGTCGTACATCCTGGCGTCCGTCGCGAACAGGACAGACCCGCCGGGGTTGTTGTTGAACTGGGCCGGCACGACCATGTCGCCCGACGCCAGCGCGACGGTGCCGAAATTCGAGACGCAGCCGGCGCCCTGCACCACGCCGCCCAGCCAGCCGCTGTCGTAGGTGTCGCCGTAGATTATCAGGTTGTGCCCGTTCAGGCTCACCGTGCCGACCGTCGAGGTCGCGGTCAGGTTCAGGCTGTCGCACCAGGCGTCGGCGCTGAGCGTGATCGGGCCGAGCCCGATGTTCACGATATCGCCAACCTGCGGATACGTGTTGGTGCCCGGCCCGGATACGTACCAGACGTATGCCGGGCCGCTGTCGTACCAGTCGCCGGCCTGGAACGCGCTGAAGACTGTCTGAGCGGGTGCCGCGGGCAGAAGCAGCACGGCGAAGGCGACGGCGGAGAGCGTCCACCGGGCAGCGGATTGTCGGGTCATCGTGGTGGCTCCTTTCAGTCTGGAATACAACAGACTCGGCGCCAGTTCGGCGCCGCAACCCCGGGAGGCTATCACGACCGGTGTCATACGGCGAGCAAAAAGAGACCTCAACCCGCTCATCCGTACAACTTGTCTGTGCTGACGGTCACGCGAGGCGCCAGGCGACGGGCGCCAAGCCTCGACGCCGGTCTTCCGCGCCCACGGCACCTTTCGACAGCCCCAGCAACTTCGTCAAGGCGGCGGCCGCGCCCCCCCCTACCGCAGCGAGCCGACGTTGAATTCGTCGACGGCGGCGCCGTACAGATGCGGGCGGCGCTGCATCCAGTTCACGTCGCGGAAACAGCCGCCGTTCCAGGAGCGGTAGCCGTCGTCGAGCTCGACGGTCGCCTGCACGAACTCGCTGTCGCCCTCGTTCCAGGCCAGGATATCGCCCTTGCGGTCGATCACGCAGCTGCCCTTCGCCTGGTTGCGCGCGATCGCCAGGCAGAGCTGGTTGTCGAGCGCGTGCGTGCGCTGGATAGCTTTCCAGCGGTCCGCGCAGTAGATCGGGGCGCCCACGCTGAACCGGTCGGCGCGATGGTCGCCCATGATCGCGAGGCAGAGGAAATCCGCGCCGTTCAGCCCCACCATGCGCGAGGATTCCGCGCAAGAGCTGTCCATGCAGATGTTGCCGCCGATCCGGCCGAGCTCAGTCTCGAACACCGGGAAGCCGTCGCCCGGCTGCACGCCGGAGAAGCTTTCGCTCGAGGCGAGATGCACCTTGTGGTACTTGCCGTCGATCTTACCGGTCGGCCCGATAAAGACAAGGCTGTTGAACACCGCATCGCCGGCCCGCTCGTGCATGCCGAGCAGGATGCGGCAGCGGTGCTTGCGCGCGAGCGCGGCAAAGACGCCGGTTTCCGGACCGGGCGCCGGCACGGCATGGTCCAACGGGGAGCCCGCCACGCCCCAATCCAGGGCAATTTCCGGCAACAGGATCAGGTCCGGCCGACCGCGCCGGCAGGCGGCCCGGCAAAGCGCGCCGTAGTAGGCGATGTTGTCCCGGATCGTCAACGGGCCTTTCGGCCGCCCGCCCTGCCGGCCCGTGACCGCGCAGACCGTGACCGGTTTCGGCGGCGCAAGCGTCACCGGCGTGATATCGGGCGGCGCCCAGCTCGAGCCGCCGCGCGCGGCCCACCGGAACACGTAGCGAACCGCCAGCCGGCGTGCGCCGGCCGGCGCGCGCAAGGTTCGTTCCAGGACCATCCGGTCCCGGCCGCCCGACACGGGCAGAAGATAGTGCCACCATATGCTCTGACCCACCACCTGGTTCCGCGGCGGGCGGTCCCAGTAGAGCAGGCCGAGCAACACATCGCGCGGATGCGCGATGTCGCGAGACCGCACCTCCGTCCGGACCCGGTACGCCTGGCCGGGCCGGACCCCGGAATACACAAACTCCCATCCGCCGCTGCAGGTGCGTGTCCCGTTCGCCGCGATGGCGTAGCCGCCCCGCCGCCGCGCCGTCTTCGGCGCGGTGTTCGGGTGTGCGGACCACGTCTCGACGGATTCAAGCTTCATGCCCTTCGCCATTGCCGTCCTCCTTTTCGCGGTAATCCTCAAGGGTAGTGCAACCGGTCGCCGCGCACAAGCCCCGGCCCAGACGGTGCCGGGCCCTCCAAATTCACAACACGTAGCGTCTTTGCCTCATGGAGGGCCGGCCTCTCCGCCGCGGGCGGATCTTCGACGTGCCGGCCGCGGGCTTTTTCGACACGCTCAACGATCAGGTTGACGGTTCGTCTGAAGGCGCGCTCGGCGCGGCTTCAGGCGATACCGGCCCAACCTCTGGTTGGGCCTCCGTTTTCAGCACACTTCGAATGAAATCGTGCTTCGACATCGTGTACGACTTCCGATCATCCGCGAACCTGCGACGGAGTTGCTCCTTCAGCGTTGCATAGCGCGCGCGCACCACGGGGTCCTGCCGAAGGAGTTCGCGGAAGCGCAGGTAGTTCGTCCACTGCACGTCGTCGCTTGCGACGATGTGCAGGTGAATGGTCCGGATGTCCGGTTCCGGTTCCCAAACAAAGAGGTGACCGCCGGAATTCCCGCTGCACCCGCGATAGATATACCCGAGGGCGGTGAGTCTCTCGACAAGCTCCGGAATGGCGTCCAGCGAGTGGACCGACGCGGCAAGATCCAGGATCGGCTTTGCCGGCAGGTCGGGTACGGCTGTGCTGCCGACATGCTGCACGTCAGCAATCAGGTTGCCGCCGGCCTTCCGCACTCGTCGGCACGCCTCCGCCGCGAGTTCCGCCCAACCCGGGTGATGGTCGACCACTCGCACAGTATGTCGTTTCAACCCGATCATCTCATCGGCCCAACGAGCCTGTCGAAAAAGAGCCATCCGGTGCCCCCAGACGGCTCACGGGGACCCGCCTTCGCTCGGACAGCTACGGCGGGCAGGCTGTTCGCCCTCCGTCTTGTGCAACATATCGTATGCTTGGAGGGCGAGCGTCTCGCCACGTTGGCGGCAAAGTCGCCAAGTGGCCGCTTGCGCCGCAGGCGCGACGCGGCGAGCCGTCCTTTTCGACAGGCTCAACGCGTGCCTGAGGCGCGCTGTCAAGCGTCGCCTGCACTCCGGGGTTGGATGCTTTTTTCGTAGACCACGAAGTCAGGATCCTCGGTCGCCCGTGCATTGCGAGTATACCCGTGCTTCTGAAAGAACGCAATGGAGGGGGCGTTCTCAACTTCGATCGAGGCCACGAGTCTATTCACACCCAGAGAGGGAAGCAACTCCTCCAGCTCCCGGAGGTGCTTCGTTCCGAATCCGCGGCGGCACAGCAAGGGATTCGTCACGATTGAGATGTGTCCAGTGCCATTCTCAACGTCTGTTTGGCTGTAGGCGGTGATTCTCTCATTCTCGATGGAACAGAAACCGTGCACGTTGTCGTTCTCGCACACGTATTGTGCCCACTTGTCAGTGGGTGCCTGAACGAATTCAACACCAACTTCCCACCATTGCTTCAGTTCCGGAAGGTTTGACTCGTGGAATGCCTGCAGCATGGTTCGTCTTCACGGGATGCCTCACCGGACGATGACAGACGCTTCCCAGCGGCTGTCAGCGGTACGGTGCAGGCAGATGTTCGGCTCCCTGTTCTTGGGCCCAACGTTCAACGCTCAACGTCCAACGTCCAACTTCCAACGGGAGAGATCGCTTCAGCATCTGCGCCTGCCCGGCGTTCCGCCCACGTTGAACGTTGAATGTTGAGCGTTGAATGTTGAACGTTGGCTCCCCCCTCGTCTTTTCCACTTCGTCGTTTCCGTTGCCTGCCGAACAGTATTATTAGACTCTCGGATTTCCGCAATACAGCGAACCGGCTTTGGGCAGACCGCCGGCCCGTGGACTATGCATCTGGTTCGCCGCCTTCAATCTCAAATCCCTGTCCTCCCGCGGGAACGATAGCATGTTTCGCGGTCAAATCCAATCTGTTTCCATGCATCTTAGCGTGGAAACGCGGGAGACGGCGAGGTGTTGGATCGGGCGCGCGCAGACCATCCTGTGGTGGGGGGGGCAAGGTGGAAGACGGATGCCCTCAAAGATGTAACGCTGCAGCTCACAGCGCTGCCGGCCGGCGCGGAGCACGGGGCGGAGTGCCGACGGTATGTCCAGCGTGCGCTGCTTTCTCCCACGCGCGTAGCGCACGCGGAGCCGCAGAGATTGGGTTGCCCGCTTTCTGTCGGGCGGCTCGGCACAGCCTCGGCCTTCTCGAACAGACAGCCACCAGACGCTACGCGCTCCCCTGCCCCGTCGCGCAGAGCGGCAACCCGGATCCATACACCCTATTGGTTCTGACACTCACGCAAGGTGCCAAGCCCCCCCGCAAACGCACTTGACCTCCGGCGCGCGGGAGGCGAGCATACCGGACACGGGCGCCACCACCCCGTCGCGAAAGGAGACACACCCGATGCACGTGAGTCGACGCCGCTTCCTCAAGACAGCGGGGGCAGGCATCTGCCTGGCCTCGGCAGGCGGGCTCCGAGCGCTCGCCGCCGCAGCGGCCGCCAAGCCGAACATCATCCTGTGCATGGCCGACGACCAGGGCTGGGGCGACGTGGGCTACAACGGGCACCCGATACTCAAGACGCCGAACCTGGATGCGATGGCTCAGGCGTCCCTGCGGTTCGATCGGTTCTACGCCGCCGCGCCCGTCTGCTCGCCCACGCGCGGCAGCGTCATGACCGGCCGGCACCCGAACCGGTTCGGCTGTTTCCGCTGGGGCTACACGCTGCGCCCGCAGGAGATGACCGTGGCCGAAGCGCTGAAGACTGCCGGCTACGTGACCGGCCATTTCGGGAAGTGGCATCTCGGCTCCGTCCGCAAAGGCAGCCCCGTCAACCCCGGCGCGAGCGGCTTCGACGAGTGGTGCTCGGCCCCAAACTTCTTCGACAACAACCCGATCCTCAGCCGCGAAGGGGTCGCGGTGCAGACCCGGGGCGAGAGCTCGATCGTCACCGTAGATGCCGCGCTCGAGTTCGTGCGCAAGCACGCCAAAGGCCCGGCCCCGTTCCTGGCCGTCGTCTGGTTCGGCTCACCCCACAGCCCACACAAGGCCTCGGAGGAAGACGCCGAGCTGTACGCCGGGCAGGACGATGCGCACCGCAACTTCTACGGCGAAGTGAACGGAATCGACCGAGCCGTGGGCAAGCTGCGCGAGGCGCTCCGCGCGCTGGGCATCCACGAGAACACCATCCTCTGGTACTGCAGCGACAACGGCGGATTGCCGAAAGTCGGCAGCACCGGCGGGCGCGCGCAGAAAGGTGCGATATACGAGGGCGGCCTGCGCGTGCCCGGCCTGCTCGAATGGCCCGCACGGCTGGGCGGGCCCGGCACCACGCAGGTGCCCTGCAACACGTCCGACATCTATCCCACGCTCCTCGAAATCGCAAACGTGCAGATGCCGAACCAGCCGCCGCTCGACGGCGTCAGCCTGGTTCCCCTCCTCGACGGAACCATGACCCAACGGCCGCACCCTATGGGTTTTTGGCAGTACCCGGGCCGCGGGATCTCGACCCCCAGCGGCCCGCTCATGAAGGACTTGCTCAAAGCCCAGCAGGCCGGCGGCGAGCCGACCGACACCTCGCACCTGCGGCTCGATGCCGGCGACATCAGCAAGCAGTACCCCGAAGACCGGTTCCCCGGCCACGCCGCCTGGCTCGATTGGCCATGGAAACTGCACCGCAAGCCCCGAAAAGAACAGAAAGAACCCGCTGTCGAACTCTACAACCTGGCCGATGACCCCGAGGAGAAGACGGACGTGAAAGCGGCGCAGCCCGACCTGGTGAAAGCCATGCGGGCCGCGCTCGAAGCCTGGCAGGCCTCGGTCGTGAGAAGCCTCAACGGGAAAGATTACCGGTAGCCCCCGGTCGGACAGGTCGGTCACCGGCGATCCGCGCACGAACGGCCTTGATGAGGAGCTTCGAGACAGACGTCCGCGGCTGGCTCGGAGTCTCCTCCATCAATTTGTTGGCGGCCGGTGTTGCGTGCGGCCGTCGCCGATCGTAGTCTCACTCGTAATCTCTGATCCCGGCGGAGCCAGACTCCGCTCCGCCCCTGGATCGGAGATTACGAGTGCGATTATGATCTGCGAATTCTCCCATCCTTGCTCCGCCAACACCCTGCTGGCCTACGGCACGCCGGCTACGCTCGCGATTATAGAGGAGGCGCTCAGCGTCCTGGACGTTCCGGTCGTCCCGACCTCACAACCCGGTCGCGGGGAGACTATAGAGAACCTCCTCCGGAACGCGCCCTGATCAGGCCGCGGGGGGTGAGGCGTCGGAGGATGGATCCCGTCGAAAGACCTCTTCGGCCGACACGTCGAAGATTCGCCCGTGGCGCAGAAGCCCCCCCTCCAACACAACATCGTGTGGTTGCAGAAGATCGCGTAGCGCGTCGCACTTGACGCGTTCTCCGCGGTGTGTAACCGGATAAGGGGTTACCACCAATAGCGGGGAGGATGCGCGATGCTTCCGGACGCAGCGGCGTGGTCGGAGAAAAAGCGGCAAGAACAGAAACAGGAGCTGGGCCGGGAACTGCCCCGGCTCCGGGCGATGGACGACGGGCGCCAGGCGGGCTGGTACCACGATTACTTTTGCAACCATGACGGGGCGCGGCTCGCGTTCGATCTGGACAAGCCGGCTTCGCATGTCTGCCCGACATGCGGGGCGTCGTACGACGAAGAGCGGCACCACCGCGCGTGGGTCACGCAATTCCGGTGGAGGCGCTGGCAGCACCTGACGACGGCATGCGCGATCGCAACGGTCGATCCGTCCGCGCTGGCGATCGTTGTCCCCGAATTCGAATGGCTGGCCGCCAACTACCGGGCGTTGCCGGTGGTCAGTTCCCGCGACAGCAGCGGACGCACCGCCCGGCTGATGGGCACGGCGCTGGACGAATCGGTGACGCTCTGCCAATTGAGTCTCTGCCTCGCGGCTGTCCGCCGCGGGATCCCCGAGCCGCTCATGGCCCGCCTTGTGTCAGGCTATCTCGTGCCCGCCTACGATCTGCAGTATTCGCACATCGGCGCCGTGGAAACCGCGCCGCTCGTACGGAAAGGCCGCACGGACGCGAAGCGCCCGGCGCACAACATCCTGGTCTGGCACGGCTGTGCGTTGGGCTGCGCCGCTCTCGTCATGGGCGACGAGGACCGGCTGGCCTACGCTCTGGACGCCGCCTACGGGCTGAAGTACCAATTGGCCAACGGCCCGCAAGAGGACGGCCTGTGGTTCGAGGCGAGCGTGGGTTACCATTTCTATGCACTGCACGCGCTCACGCAACTGCTGGCCACGGCCAAGACGGTGGATCGGCAGCTTCGTGAGATCGAGCCGGCCTATCGCCGCATGGCCCGAGGTCCGGCGCGTCTGTACTTCAGTAATGGGATTGCCCCGGCCTACTCCGATTCCTGGGCGCCGGCCCGTATCGAGTCCACGCGCGAACTCTATGCCGCGATAGAACGCGTGTGCCCGGACGAAGGGGCGCGTGCGCTCCTCGCCGCGGCAGAAGGCGAATCCCTGACGGTGCCGGAAGGCGCATGCGACCTGCCGGGCTTCCGGATCGTGCGGGCACGGCACGGCCGCTGGGAACTGGCCGTCAAGTACGGGCACCTGACCCGCAGCCACGCGCATCCGGACGTCGGCAGCGTGATTGTTGTTGCCGACGGGGAAGAGGCGGTCAGCGATCTGGGCTCGACCGGCTACGGCTGCGACGTGCACCGGTGGCGCCGCTCCCCCATGAGCCACAACACGGTGCTGGTGGACGACGCATTCGACGGCTCGGCCTACCTGGCCCTGGGCTTGTCGCCCGGCTCCTGCGCTCTGGACGGGAACACCGTCCGGGTCGAGGGCACGATCGCGGGCGACTGCACGCTCACCCGCACGCTGAGCCTGCATGAGGATCGGATCGAAGACACGGTACGCGTCCGCTCAGACCGCGAACGCCGGTGGACATGGTGGCTGCACCTGAACGCGCCCTTCACGCATGCGCCCGGCAACGCCGCGCCCGGCCGTTTCGAAGGCGTCCCGTTCATCACGGACGTTGTCGACGTCTCGCACGGCGACGAATTCGCCGGCACGCCGCTGACCGTTCGCCTGCTGAGCCGCGAGGACGGCGACCGCGTGTTCGCCGTGTGCTCGCCGGGCAACAGCGCGGTCCCGCGCCGCTACGGGCTCGCATGGGACAAGAGCGGCCGCGAGGCCGAGTTTCGCAGTGTGTGGACGCTACGCAGCCAGACGCCGGATACCGGATACGGGACGCCAGATGACCGGAAGTAGCGCGCCTCGCCGGCGGTGCTCCCAGCGACGCGCGCGGCCGGCATCTCGGAGCGGAGCGCAGACCCGCCGTAGCCTTGGCGAAGGCGGGCGCCGATCGGTTCACTGATCGCTCAGCCGCCGGTGCCGCAGCCGGTCGAGCGCGACGGCGAGCACGATGATCACGCCGGTCACGATTTCCTGGACCCAGGTGGCGATCCCCATCTGCGAACAGCCGGACCGGATCACCGTCATGATGAGCGCGCCGACCATCGTACCCAGAACCGACCCCTCCCCGCCGGCGAGGCTGCCGCCGCCTATGACGACGGCGGCAATGACGTCGAGTTCGAGCCCGACGGCGACACTGGGATCCCCGATCCGCAGGCGCGAGAACTGCATCAGACCGGCCAGCCCGGCGAAGCCGGCGGAAAGGGTATAGACAAGGATCTGGGTCCGCGCCACGGCGATGCCGCACAGGCGCGCGGTCTGCTCGTTGGAGCCGACCGCCACCACGTGGCGCCCGAACCGCGTGTAGCGCAGCACGAACGCAACGGCGAGCGCCATCAGCAGGGTCAGCCACACACCCGGCGGGAGCAGCAGCCACCGCTGCCCCTGCGCGAGTTCCGCGGTCAACTCGCCCAGCCACGACCGCGGCGGCTCGATGGTCTCCTGGTGGGCAAGGCCCTTGGCCGTGCCGCGTATGACGAGCAGCATGCCGAGCGTGACGATAAAGGGCACCACCCGCAGCCGCGTGATGAGCAGCCCGGTCACGAACCCGCACAGCGCGCCGGTCAGGATGCCGCCCAGCGCGGCCGGCAGCGGGTCGACTCCCAGCACCAGCAGGCCGGCCACCACGACGGAGCTGAGCGCGACAATTGAGCCGACCGACAGGTCGATCCCGCCGAGCATGATCACCATCGTCATGCCCAGCGCGGCCATCCCCACAATGGTCGTCTGCCGCGCGATGGTGACGAGGTTGTGCAGGCTCGAGAAGCTGCCCGGCCCCACGACGGCGAACAGGGCGTAGACCACGAACAGCCCCATCACCGGCCCGAGCCGGCCGAGCCAAACGGCCAGTGCGGTTTGTCCCGCGCGGTTGGATGTTTCCTGGCTCATGCGTTCCTCTCCTGGGGCGTTGCCCCAGGCTGAATATCAGGCGCGCCTTTGGCGCTTTGGCGGTTGTCCTTCTCCTATTCCGGAGGCGTTGCCCCAGGCTGATAGGCGGCCGCATCGCGGCCGCCGAGCGTGGCTTCGAACATGACGGTGTGCTCGTCCAATTCGGATGCGGGCCGGGCCGGACCGAGCCGGCCCCGGCACATGACGGCGATGCGGTCGGCGATACCGAGCAATTCCGGCAGATAGCTGCTCACGAGCAGCACGGCCTTGCCTCGTCGCGCGGCAAGTTCGTCGATCAGCCGGTAGATCTGCGCCTTGCTGCCGACGTCGATGCCGCGCGTCGGCTCGTCGAGCAGCAGCACATCCACGTCGTTGTGCAGCAGCCTGGCCAGCGCCACCTTCTGCTGGTTGCCGCCGGAGAGTTCCGCAACACGCTGGCGCGGGCCCCGGCACCGGATGGAGAGCGCGTCGATCCAGCGCCGCGCCGCCGCCTGCTGGCGGTGCGGCAGCACGGTGCCGCCCGGTCCGAACCCGCGCAGCCTGGACAGCGTCGCGTTATCGGCCACACTCATCGAGGCGGCCAGCCCCTCGCCCTTACGGTCCTCGCTCAGCAGCCCCATGCCCTGGCCCAGGCGGCGGCCCGGCGACGCCGGCCCCATGTACACACCCAGTTTCACGTGCCCGGCACGCACGGGTGCGAGCCCGAACAGCGCACGCAGCAGTTCCGTGCGGCCGGACCCGACCAACCCGGCGATGCCCAGCACCTCGCCGCGCCTCAGCGTGAAGCCGGCCGACAGCGGCTTGGGGCTGCCCGCCAGGCCGTCCGCCTCGAGCACGACCGCCCCGTGCTTCCGCGCCGAACGCGGGAACATGTCGTTCAGCTCGCGCCCCACCATCATCTCGACCATCGCTTCGACCGCCACATCCGCCGTGGGGCCGCCGCCCGTGACCCGTCCGTCGCGCAGCACGGTGAACCGGTCCGCCACCTGCCGGACTTCTTCGAGGAAATGCGAGATGTAGACGATGGCGAGCCCCTGCCCGCGCAGGCGGCGTATGACGCGGAACAGGCGCTCGGCGTCGCCGGCGGCGAGGCTGCTCGTGGGCTCGTCCAGGACGAGCACGCGGCAATCGACGACGAGCGCGCGCGCGATCTCGACAAGCTGCTGTTCGGCCGGGGAGAGGCTGCCGAGCCGTGCGCGCAACGGGATATCGCCGTGCCCGAGCTGTTCGAGGGCACGGCCCGCGCGCGCGGCCAACTCCGCGCGGCGGATCACGCCCCAGCGGCAGGGCTCGATGCCGAGCAGCACATTCTCCGCCACGGACAGGTGCGGGGCGAGCGACAGTTCCTGGTAGATCATCGCCACGCCGCCGCGCCGCGCGTCCAGCGGACGGCGCGGCCGGAACGGCTCGCCGTCGAGCCACATTGCGCCGGCGTCGGGCCGCACGGCGCCGGCGAGGATCTTCATGAGCGTGCTCTTGCCCGCCCCGTTCTCGCCGATCAGGGCGTGCACCTCGCCGGCCGCCACGCTGAAATCGACGCCGTCCAGCGCGACGGTCGCTCCGAACGCCTTGCGCAGGCCGGCCATGCGCAGGCGCGGGCCGGCCGCGGACGGATGGATCACTTCAACCATGCGTCGAGGTCCGGTACGAGAATCTCGTGAACCCGGGGGTCGTTCATGTTCTCGCGGGTCACGATCTGCACGCCCGTATCCACCCGTTTCTGGACCGGTTCGCCCTTCAGATGCGCGACCATCGTCTTCACGCCGAGATAGCCCATCTTCAGCGGGTTCTGCAACGTGAGCGCGTCCAGCTCGCCCCGTTCCAGCGCCTCGACCAGCTTGTCGGAACTGTCGAACCCGACGAACTTCACCTTGCCCGCCAGCTTGGCCTCCTGCAGCGCGCGCAGCATGCCGAAGGTCGTGGACTCGTTTGGACAGAACAGGCCCTGGATCGTGAGGTCGCCGCCGGCCGTCTTGTGCGGGGCCATGAGGTTCTCGCTCGCCCGGTACGCGGTCTCGCGCGTGGCGCCGCCGTACTGGTTCGCACTGATCACCTTCAGGCCGGGATGCGTCGCGATCGCGTCCATGAACCCGCGCTCCCGGTTCATCGTGCTGGCCGACCCTTCCTGATAGCGCAGCATGGCCACGTTGCCCTGGCCGCCGAGCAGCGTCGCGAGGTGCTCGCCCGCCAGGCGGCCGCCCTCGTAGTTGTCGGTGGCCACAAAGCTCACGTAATCCTCGCTCTTGAGCCCGGAGTCGATGATCACCACGGGGATCCCGTTCCGGACCGCGCTCTCAACGGGCGCCGCCAGCGAGACGGCGTCGGTGGGCGCCAGCACGATTCCGGACACGCCGCGGCTGATGAAATTCTCCACTTCCGCCACCTGCGCTTCGCGGTCGTCCTCCTTCATCGGCCCCTTCCAGATGATCCTCACGCCCAGCTCGCGCTCCGCCTTGACGGCGCCCGCGTGAATGGACTTCCAGAACTCGTGCGTCGTGCCCTTCGGTATCACGGCAATCGTGATCTCGCCCGATTCCGGCTTCCGCGCCCGGCCGCAACCGAGCAGACACGCCGCCATCGCGGCGCACAACCCCCACACACATGCCTTTCTCACGTTAGCCCCTCCAGCCCGTTCATGGTTCCGGACCACATCCCGGAAAGGATAGGCGCTGCGCCGGGCATGTCAATCACGATGAAACTTGATCGAGAACCCGCCGCTCCCCTCGTCACCGCGCCCGCTCGCCGGCCGCGATGGCCTCGCGCGCGGCGGCGAGGTTCCGGCGCGCATCCTCGTTTGCGGGGTCCAGTTCCAGGACGCGCTCGTAGTGCAGGGCGGCGTGCCGGTACTGCTTGCGCAGCATGCAAACGTTGCCGAGGTTGTTGTACGCGGCGGTGAAGTCGGGATCGATCCGGACCGCCGCCCGGTACTGAGCGGCGGCCTCGTCGTACTTCTGCTGCTTCACCCGCACGTTGCCAAGGTTGTAATGCGCGCGCGCGTAGCCGGGCTTCGCGGCGAGGGCGGCTTCGTAGTGGCGAACGGCGCCGGGCAGATCGCCCGCTTCGGCGAGCAGATTGCCGAGATTGTAGTGTGCCTCGGCGTGCTTCGGGTTCAGGCTCAGGACGAGCCGGTACTGCTCCACCGCGCCGGGCAGGTCGCCGCACTTCGACAGCACGTTGCCGAGATCGAACCGGGCGTTCTCGTGGTTGGGATCGATCTCGAGCGCCTTGCGGAAGAACGGGACGGCCTCCGCGTGGCGCCCGTCCCGTCCGAGCGTGCTGCCGATGTCGTACCACATCAGAGCCGACGAGGTCTTGCCGTGCTGGGCCAGCAGCGGCAGGTTCGCCACCACCGCCACCACACACGCCATCCCGATTGGCAGCGCGACCGCACGCGAGTGCCGGCGCCGGGCGGCATGCCACAGGGCGGGCAGGCCGGCACCGGCGAACAGGACCAGGACGGGTACGAGCGGGAATCGATACCGGGCAAACACGAAGAAGAGCGCCACCCCGGCGGTGGTCACCAGGAGCAGGCCGTAGAGCAGCCAAAGGCGCCGCCATTGGCCCAAGGTCAGCACCAGGCCGGCCGCCGCGAGCGGGGCCAGCACGCCGAAATGGAAGACGCGACTCAGCGCCGCCAACAGCCACGACCAGCGCCGATAGGTTTCCAGGTTCTCGGCGTCGGCCACCTCGGCGGCGTTCCAGGTCAGCAGCAGCTTGCGGCCCATCAACGTCAACCACCGGCCCGGCTGCGAACGCATGAAGGCCAGCGCCTTGCCGGTCCAGTACCGGGAGACTTCTCTCGGCGTCAACGTCCGGCCCAGCGCGGCCTCCGCCAGTTCCGTGGCGTCGGCGCGCTCGAATTCGGGACTGCCCCTGCCCTCACGCAGCGGCACATACATCCCGTCGGCCTGCTCGTTGTTCCCGATATAGAAGTTGGGGCCGAACTGCGACGTGGTGATGTGGAATTCGCCGCCCACCCGCACGTTGCGCCAGGCGACGGGCAGCAGCACCAGGGCAAGGCCGGCGGCGAAGAACACGATCAGGCGCAGGCGGAATCGCGCCGGCCGTTCGCGCAGCCGGAACCACGGCCAGAGCGCCACGAGCGGCACGAAGGCCAGCGCATTCTCGCGCGTGAGGGCGAGCAACCCGAGTGCGAGGCCGGGCAGGAAGAGCGCGAGCTTGCCCGGCCGTTCGACGGCGCGCGCGGCCAGGAACAGGACCGCACTCGTCAGGAACAGGCCCAGCGCCGCCTTCTGCACCACGCCGTCGAAGAAGACGGCAGGCGCGTAGAAGGCGAGCAGCCACCCGGCCGTCAGGCCGGCGCGGCGCGAGAAGAAGCGCTCGCCGGCCAGCGCGATCAGCACGCACGAGGCCGCGCCGAGCAGGCTCTGCAGCGCGCGGACCAGGAACAGGCTGCGCCCGAACACGGCATAGACGACGCCCAGGAAGTAGGGATAGAGCGGCGCCTGGTAGAACACGTCACCGCCGAGCCATTCGCCGGCCGCTATCCGCCGGGCCCAGTCGTCGTAGCCGCGCGCGTCGACGATGAGCACATCGAAAAAGGGCGCGGACCGGATCTCGAGCAGGTAGAGGAGGCGCACGGCAAATGCCACGCCGAACAGGAGCAACAGACGTCGGAGCGCCGGGCCAGGATCGGCAGGGCCCGCTGCGCCGCCTTCCGGTTCCGCGTCTGTCTCGCGCCCTTTCATGCGGCGGGCAGTATATCGGATTCCGGCGCACGTTGCCCGCGAAAAAGGAGGGCGGCTCCCGGGGAAGTAAGGATGGTCCGGTCGGACTCACTATGTCCGAAGCGCGGGCGTTGCCCGTGCCCCAAGCAGGCCGGGCGTCCCGCCCGGCCATGGGCGGCCGAGACGGCCGCCCTACTCCGATACACGCAGAAGCGCGTATGTTCCCGGAAAAGCCGCTCAACGTAGCCGGGCTGGGTAGGGCGGCGTTCACCGAACGCCAGCCCGGGCCTTGCCCTGCGGCTAGGGCGGCGTACGCCGCGTGCTCTGTTTCGGGCTGCCCCGTCTCGCCACACGCACGGCGCCGGCCCGCGTCCACCGCGCAAAGGCGCTGGTGCGGCCGAACACGTGATCCGACCACGCCAGCGCGTTCATGAGGACCGGCTTCTCCTTCTCGATCCTGGCCCGCACATCGTCCACCGCCTGCAGGTACATGGCCAGAATGCGATGCACGTCCTCGCCCATCTCCGCGCCCGCGAACAGCTCCGGGTCGCGCGCCGCGAAGTCGAGGTTCGCCTGCACCGTCCGGCCGGTCAACGGGAAACCGACATCATAGCCCGTGAGCAGCAGGCGCGTCTGCGCCGATTCGGGCCCGCCGCAGGCGTCGAGGTACCAGGTCGGCGAGTCGCTGAGCGCGTCGCAATGCAGCAGCCGCAGAATCTTCTGCTCCTTCGCGAACAGGTTGACGATGTCGCTCACCGGTATGTTGAACGTGCGCAACGCGACCACCTGCTCCAGAAACCGAAGATAGGCTTCCGAATAACGCCCGTTGCCCGGCGGCACGTACAGCCCGAGCGCGCGCTGCAGGTTCCGCACGAAGAGGCGGCTGCGGGCGAGCGCCTGGCACAATTCAGAGAAGTCGTAGGTTTCGGACATCGGGAACCATCTCTCCCGTGCGGTGCGGGAAGGATCAAGACTTGATCGGAACGGCGGCCTCGCCGGACTTACTGCCCGGCAGGCTGGCAATGAGCCGGTCCTGCACGAACATGTCGAGCGCCCGCAGGACGGCGTCCTCGCGGGCTCTGACCCACACATAGGCGATCAGCGCCGGCACCACCAGAAACACGGCCAGGAAGCTCGTGTCAAACGCCTCGGTCAGCCCACGCGTCACCACCTGCATCCCCTCTTTGATCCCGCTCACGTCGTCGGCTGCCTCCATCACGAAGGTGAACCCGGCAATCGCGCTGTAGATGCCGACCAGCGTGCCGATGAAACCGAGGATCGGGATCGCCGCCAGCAGGCCGATAGGCAACCGTTGCGAGGCGTCCTGAATGGACCGGTCGAAGCGCGACTCCTCAACGGCCGTCGAGGCAACCCGCTCCGGAATGCCGGCCGTCAGCCACACCTGCAGCAGGCGCACCACACGCACGGCCACCATGTTCGCCTCGAAGCCGGCCGCCGCTTTCACTCGCTTGATGTACCCGTTGACGGAGTCGTAGTCGCTCAGACTGATCCGCTGCGGCAGCGTCAGCTCGCGCAGGAACGCTTCCTGGCGGCGAATGGCCACATGCTTCTTCCACGCCAGGGCGAGCGCCATGGCAAACGCGGCCACGGTCATCCACGGCACAACGCCCCGGTGCAGAAGCATGCCGCCCAGCCGGCCCAGGAAGAACAGAGGGCCTGCATCCGGACAGATCGTCAGTACGGCGCCGAAGCAGTAGACGATCGCGAAAATGGCGCCGGCCGGCAACAGCGCGCTCTCGAGCCGCACGCTCATGTCCGGCCGGGGCAGCACGTTGTCACCATCCATGGCGCATCCCTCGGCCAACGCCCCAGGCAATACCGGAATCGAGGCCAGACCTTACACCATCCGCCCCCGCCCTGTCCACCCCGAATCAGGGGGCGGATGAAGGAGTGGGAACCGCGAATGGACGCGAATGGGCCAGAGACATACGGAAGCACACAGTAGCGAGGAACGGCGCGCTCCTCTGGCCAAACGGCGCAACCACAGCCGCTTCAACAGGGTTGACTGCACACGCAACTCGTGGGCCTGTCAGCATTCCCGGCTCGCGAGGACGCTCGCCCTCCAGCCGCGCCCCAACGGGCAGACCTGAACCGAGCGGAGGGCGAGCGTCCTCGCGAGTTGCGTGCCCTGCCAATGCGCCCACTTGCGGCGCCACCTGCGCACATTTCCGCTCGAGCTTACCGGCTGCGCGCAAACCAGTCGAAACGGCATGCTGCCCGCTCCACCATTCGCGTCCATTCGCGTCCATTCGCGGTTCGCCCCTTCTTCAGCCGAGGATCAGCCCGCGCTGCGCGCGAAGGCGAGCGGCGTCCGGCCGGTCGCGCGCCGGAACATGCGGCAGAAGTAGCCGGAGGAGCCGAATCCGCTCAGATGCGCAATCTCCTTCACCGAGTATTGCCCCTCGCGCAGCAGCCCTTTCGCCGCACTGAGCCGCGTGCGCAGCAGGCAGGCGCCGAGCGTCTCGCCCGTTGCCCGCCGGAAACAGCGGCTGAGATACGCCTTGTTCAGGCCCAGCTCGTTCGCCACGTCAGCCGGTGTGATCGGTTTGTCGTACTGCAGCCGGATGAACGTCAGCGCCCGGTTCGCGTGCGTCTCGGCCGGCGCGTCGCGCCCCGCCTGCGGCGCCGCCAGCACCTGATCCAGGAACTCGAGATGCAGTTGATACACGAGATAGCGGCACAGCACCGCCGTGCCCGGGTCCTTGCTCCCCCACAAACGCCGGCTCTTCAGCAGATCGGCGTGCGCTTGCGTGAACAGGTCCAGCTTGCGGCCCAGCGCCAGATGCCGCGGCACCAGCCAGTGCTGCCGCAGATGGCGCTTCTCCCAGCTCTGATAGTACGTCCGAACCCGCTCCTCCGTCTGCGCGCGGGTCAACAGCCGCAACTTGCCCGGGCACCAGAAGTGGAACCAGAGAAACACAATACCCGGCGCGAACGGGACCGTGCTCGCCTGGTACAAGCCGGGCGCCACGACGTGCAGCTCGCCCGGCCCGACCCGCACGCGCTCCGGCCCGTTCGGCATCTCGTCCGTCAGAAAAATCTCGCCGCGCACCATCAGGAACGCCACATACTCCGGCATCACCCGGCGCTTCTGCACGAACGGCTCGTCGACCGGCGCGCGAATCCCGCAGCCCCGGTACCGGAGCGGCTCCGCCACGTCGATTTCGTAGCAGAGCACCGAATCCGGGTCCGCCTCAGCCAAGCTACGTTTGTGCAACGTTTCTTTCATCGCGCCCCCTGCCCGGCCGGTCGGCCGGATTGAACAGAATGCCCGCCAGACAAGCGCCATTTTTCGACGGACCCATTGCAGGCTCCGGAAAGTATAACACAAAAATGTCAGCATTGTACAACTATTCTGCCGGATCATGCGATACGGAAGGGTTGATCGGACGGGCACGGCGCGACAGGCTACTGACAGAGCGGGTGTCAGGTGTCAGGGCCTGAAACCTGAACGCTGAACAAGGAGCGCGAGATGCAAACGACGGAACTGCTGAAGATCACACGCCAGGAGATCAAGCAACGGGAAGAGGAAGGCTGCGATATCGGCGATCTGGGCGCGCAGTGCGACGCGGCGGAGAACCTGAAAGACGGGCAGAAGTCGGCGAAGCTCGAAGCGATACTGGGCTCGCTCGCCCAGTTGGCGCCCGCGCCGCAGTACGACGAGCCTTCGGCGCTGGACGAGATCCGCGCGCGGCGCCCGAACGGGCCGCGTAAGATGCAGAATCTGTTCTCGATCCCGGACCTCATCAACCGCACGAACGGCGGCTGGCTCGGGCGCTGCGCGGGTTGCCTGCTCGGCAAGCCGGTCGAAGGCTGGGACCGGGCCAACATTCGGGCTGTGGCCGAACCGGACGCGAACTATCCGATCCGCGACTATTTCGGCGCCATCACGCTGAAGCTCGGCAGGCGGGCGCTGACCTCCTCGCATGCGTGCCTGCGCGGCCAGATCAAGGGGATGGACCGCGACGACGACATCGACTACACCCTCACCGGCCTGCTCCTGCTCGAGCGGCACGGCTACGGGTTCACGACGGGTAACGTGGCCAACTTCTGGCTCAACGAGCTGCCCTACCACAAGGTCTACACCGCCGAACGCGTGGCCTACCGCAACCTGGTCGACGGACTGGCGCCGGAACAGGCGGGCGAGTACCTGAACCCATGCCGCGAGTGGATCGGGGCACAGATCCGGGCCGACGCGTTCGGCTATGCCTGCCCGGGCATGCCGGAGCTGGCCGCGGAACTCGCGTTCCGCGACGCCTATCTCTCGCACCGCAAGAACGGGATCTACGGCGAGATGCTCGTCGCCGCCATGCTCGCCGCCGCGTATGTGGAGCCGGACATCCGCAAGATCATCGAGATCGGGCTGTCGGAGATCCCGGCGAAGTCCCGGCTCGCCGAAGCGGTCCTGAGCGTGATCGAGGCGTGGGACGCCTCGAAGGCGTGGGAGAAGGTGGCGGACCACATCGATACGCGCTACGGCAAGCTGCAGGGCTGCCACACCATCACCAACGCCGCCATCGTCATCCTCGGCCTGCTCGCCGGCGAACAGGACTTCACCGCCGGGCTCGCCGCCTCGATCATGCCCGGCTATGACACCGACTGCAACGGCGCGACGGCCGGCTCCATCCTCGGCGTGCGGATCGGCGCCGCCAAGCTGCCGCCGCACTGGATCGAGCCGCTGAACGACACCGTGCGCAGCGCGCTCTACTCGCTGCACGAGGCCAGGATCAGCGACCTGGCGCGGCGCACCGTCGCGCTCGTCGAGAAACGGCTCGCCGCCGACGCCGAGGCCGGCACCGCCGAACCGCTCACCTGGGGCGTGGGGGACTGAGACGCAGCCCGAAATCCCGCCCCGCCGGGGCGGGACCGAAAACCTCGTCGCCCGATCCCGCCTCGGGGCGGGATCGGGCGTTTCTTCCTCTGCGCCCGCACGGGGCCGGCCTCCCGGGAAACGGTCATGCTGAATCCCGTTGACAGCCCAACCCGCCACCCCGCATGATACTTCGTGTCGACACGTTTGGCCGCGTGGGGTTGAGGGTGACGCGTGCGTGCTATGTGTAATTGGCCGTATTGAATATGATGTATTGCGATTAATGACCGTTCGGCGCCCGGAAGATGGATCCGGAAATCGTCGTCCGTAATCGTCGCACGTGGTCGTCGACCGAATCTTCGGCGCGTGACCATGACCGTGGGGCG
>JAFGHX010000072.1 GCA_016929905.1 Kiritimatiellia bacterium | reverse complement strand
GGGCGCAGCCCGCCTTCGCCCAGCGCTTCGGCGGGCGCAGCCCGCCTTCGCCCAGCGCTTCGGCGGGCGCAGCCCGCCTTCGCCCAGGGCTTCCGCCGTCGTCCCGAGGCGCAGACGCCCGGGACTATGGCGAGACAAGTCGGCGGGCGGGGCGAAGGGTAAAGATCCTTTGATCCCCACCATCATTCTGCCATAATCGTTCTGTTCGAGCGTCTGCACTCAACTCATTTGGGAGAAGCCGCATGCCGAACCGTGCCGTCCGTACAGTGTTTGCCGTCCTGTGCCTGGCTTCCGTGGCTCTTGCCGCGCCCGAGCAGCCGTATCCGCTCCGCGACGCGGTCGAATGCACGGTTCGCGGCGGGTGCCCCAACTTCTTCGGGAAGCTCGGCGCGGGCGCCAGCCTCAAGATTGCCTATCTCGGCGGCAGCATCACCGCGGAGGAGGCTCTTGCTCTTGACGCCGCCGCGTTTGCCGAGCGCTTCAACGGCACCAAGTGGCACACCGGCCACATCATGTTCATCGGCGAGCTGGTCGAGTGATCGGGCCCGAGCCTTCTGCAAGGGCTCAGGGCATTGCCCTCAGCGCTTCTTTCCGGGCTGTTCCCGCCAGCCGTTCGGCGTCCGGCCGGTGGCCTTCCTGAAGCGGCGGGCGAAGTAGCCCGGATCGCCGAACCCGGCTCGGTCGGCGACCTCGGCGACGCTCAGGCGCGCATCCAGCAGGCAGGTCTTGGCGAGCTCGATCCGCTGCTCGGTCAGGAACGCGACGAACGTGCGGCCCGCGTGTTTGCGGAACAGCATGGAGAAGTAGTTTGGCGTGATCCGCGCCGCGCGCGCGATGTTCGCGACACTGAACGGCAGACCGGGGTCCCTGCCGACCATGGCCATGACCAGCGACACGAGGTCCGCGCCGGCCGGATCGCCGCTGCGCCGGAACCCCTTGTCGCGCGAGAGCCGAAGCGCCGAACCGATCGCGGCCTCGAAAGCCGGGCCGTCGCGGCGGTCCGAAGCCCGGTCTTTCCCCGCGCGCGGCTCGCTCAACCGTCCGCGAATTTCGTCGACGGCGGCGGCGGCCGTATCCACGATTGCGTTGACCAGCCCGACCTTCTCCTCGGTCAACGCAGGCAGTTCCCGATAGCTGCGTCTAAGCTGCGCGAGATCGAGCGGCAAATCGCGGGCATGCGAACGCGCGGCTCGCCAGCCGCTCTTGCTGTCCGCGTGCGAGAAGGCACAGGAGGCAACGACCACCGAATCGTCGGGATCATAGCCGGCGCTCTGCCCGGAAGCGGCTACTACCGATACGCCGCCATGGCAACAGAATTCGTTCGAGCCGCGATACGACGCGCCAAAGGCAATCAGCTGACGGCAGGCCGCACATCGCTTCCGGCCGGCGCTGCTGCCCCGTACGATCGTGCAGAACGCCGGCAGCACGGCCGGCCGGCCCGAGCCGAAGAGCTCCCGAATCTGGTCGCCCTGCCGCACGTAGACGACCAGAACGACGCCTGCCAGTTCCCTGGCCATCGATTCGAGTTTGGCCATGACTTTGCTGGCCCGGAGCGCTTCGACCAGCCTGTCGACCTCATGCGTCTCCATCGCGTCACCTCATGGCCGGCCGCGCCGCGATCCGCTCGCCCACGCGCGGCACGATCCACTCTCACACCGGCATGATCATAGATGCATACACACCGCCCGTCCAGTGTTTTTGGGCAAAAGAGTAGGATACTACCGGTAAACGTAGAAATGTCCTGTTGAGTTTTGATGGGCGGCATGCGACCATTTCCTATGGTGAGAGGGGAAGAGGGCGATCAAGGGAAGGGAGCGGTGTCATGAAATGGGTTATTGCAGTTCTGGCGGTCATGCTTCTGATTTCGTCGTCCGCGTTGGCGGGCGGTGACAAAGTGCGGGGTGACAAAGGGCAGGGCAGCGTCCACCAGGTTGTGGGGCCGTGACCTGAAACTTGAAAGCAGACGCGGCGTGCCTGGCGCGCCGTAGCCGCAGGGCGAAGGCGGATCGAACTCCGAACGGGGTTTCCCGTGTGCTGGAGTCTTTGCGCAATCCCGGGGAACGCTCTGACTTCGACGTTCGACGCTGACTGTTCGCTGTTCGACGTTCATTCCGGTTCGTCTTGTGCCGCCGAACAGAGTCTCCACCTCGAATAATCCGGCGCCGCGCAGCGCGCCGCTGGAGGGCGAGCGCCGTGCCCGCCGTAGCAACGAGCTTGGCGAGGCGAAGGCGGGTCCTCGCGCACCGCGGGCCCGCATCTTTTGCGGACGGCGTTTCCATCGTAACGGTTGCCGTATACGACAAAGTCTGCAGCTCGCATGATCCGGCGCAGCTACGGCCGGGCCGCATTCACGCCTCGTAGCGGCAGAAGCATTCTTCGGTTCGGCAGTACACGTTGATGAAGTCGGCCTGGACCGGTTTCTGCTGGTGTGGCGAGATGATTCCGATGTGACTGCTGCTTTCGGCCATCGCCAAGCGTTTAAGCGCGTAGAAATCGCGGATGTTGACCGCTGTGCAGGGTGCGCCGGACGCGTCCAGGATTTCGCGGCGGGCGTATTGCCAGATATCCGCCGTGCTTCCGGCAGCCACACGCGCCGCCGCGACGGCCCGCACCGCGGCGCGGTGGTCGGGATGTTCGTCCCAGACACTGGTGCAGTAGATCCGGGACGGCCGGAACCCGGCAATCTGACGGCGGCAGTCTGCGGCGATCGCCTCGCTGTCGCGTTCGATCTGCCCGTCTTCGTAGCCGAGAAAGAGGATGTGTTCCTCGGCAAGCCCGAGAATTCGGCAGGAGCGCAGGGTTTCCGCCTCGCGCCGGGCGCCGACCTCGTCCGGGCTCGGGTCGGCGGATATTCCGGCGCAGACCGCGAGCAGGTTCTGGCCGCTCGTGATCACGACCACGCGTACGGCCTCGCGGGCACGGACGGCGCGCGCGATGACGGCGGCGCAGCCGATCTGTTCGTCGTCGGGATGCGGCGCGAAGATCAAGTGGCGTTCGCTCATGTCGGTATTCAACGGCGCGTTCCCTCAAGAACGAAAAACAAGAAATTCTCGCGTGCTGAGAGGTCAGAGGGCAGAAGTCAGAGGTCAGGCAGAACGCCATGCTTGCTGCGAGCCGCTGACCTCTGATCTCCGACCTCTGACCTCTGGGTTGCGGGCGAAGCCCGCGTTGGTTGAGTTCCCGCTCCGCGATCGACGGGAGATTACGAGTGGGATTATGACCGGTGAAATCTCGTTGGTCAATCTGTTGGCGGCCGGAACAGCGTGCGGCCGGCTCCGATTGTAATCGCACTCGTCATCTCTGATCGCGGCGGAGCCCGGCGTTGGTGCGTCAGTTGTCGAAAACTGCAACGAAAAACAAGAAATTCTCGCGTGCTGAGAGGTCAGAGGGCAGAAGTCAGAGGTCAGGCAGAACGCCATGCTTGCTGAAAAGCCGCTGACCTCTGATCTCCGACCTCTGACCTCTGGGTTGCGGGCGAAGCCCGCGTTGGTTGAGTTCCCGCTCCGCGATGGATGGGGGATTGCGAGTGCGATTAGGATCTGCGAAAGCTCGAGTGCTTGTGCCGGCAACGAATCTGTCGAAAAAGAGCCATCCGGTGCCCCCAGACGGCTCGCGAGACGCTCGCCCTCCATTTTGCGCACAATATCGTATGCTTGGTTGGGTTCTCGCTCCGCGATGGATGGGAGATTACGAGTGCGATTAGGATCTGCGAAGTCTCGAGTGCTTGTGTCGGCAACGCGGCGCTGAGGCCGCGGCGCGATAGCGACGCCAGCCTGCGCTGGGTTCGAACCCTTCAGTTCTCCAGCGCCCTGGCACCTGCACGGCCAGCCACCTTCGCATGGGCCCTGCGCCAACCTCCCCTCCCGTGGAGGGGACGTCGCCGCGCGCGGCGACGGGGAGGGTTTTCTGGTGCCCAAACCAGTCTTTTCTTTCGCCCCCGGAATCTCAGCCTGCCGGCGCGTCACCGGAGCAGGGCGGGTTCATCCAGCTGATTGAGGATCGGGACGGCAACGGAATCGGGTTCGACCCGAGCCAGCCGGACGGCTTACCGGTGGGCTCGTCGGACAGGGTGTGCGACGTGAGCTGGGTGGGCCAGGGCATACCGGCGGGCATGCCCGGGCTGTTTTGTGCGTGGGGCTATCAAGGCGCGCAGCCGAACGAGCCTTACTATGTCCGATTCTTCGACCGGCCGTCGCCGGACTTCTGGGGGGGTATCATTCCGACCGACGGCTTCTACGGCGAGACATTCACACCGTTCGTGATGAGCACGCGACCGATTGAAACCTTTCTGGTGCGCGGTCCGCTGCTCGCGGACGCGCCCATTATCGAAGTCGTGCAGGCGCCGGCCGACCTGGCGGCGGCGCCGCTTTCTACGACCTCGGTCCGTCTGACCTGGGTTGACGGGAGCGAGGACGAGGACTGTTTCGACATCGTACGGCGGTCCGCGCAGCAACCGGCCGGCACCCACATTTGTCTTCCAGCCGGCAGCACAAGCTATGAGGACGCGGGCCTGGCGACGAACAGCGTCTGGTTTTACCAGGTTCGCGCGGGCAAGGCCGGCGGCTGGTCGCACTACACCGCCGCGGTCGAGGCGGGCCCCACGCCGGTTCCCTGCCTGGCGTTCGCGGCGGCTGCGGGCCGGTTGCGCGAAGCCGGGCCGGCCTATACGGTCTGCGTGACGGCCGCCCCGGCGCCGGTCAATCCCGTAACGGTCGACATAGAGGTTTCGGGCACGGCCGTCAGCGGCGTGGATTATACGTTTGGGCCGGCGACTCTCCGCTTCGAGCCCGGCCAGACGCAGGCGACGCTTGTCGTCAACCCGATCAACGACGCGCTGGCGGAGCCGCACAAGACGATCGTGGTGGACCTGGTTCGGCCCCGGGACGGGATGCTGGGTGAGCGCGGGCGCCTGGCCTTGCGGTTGCTGGACGACGATCACCGTTCCGTCGACGACGTGGACGGGGACGGTTGCGCCGACCTCATCCTCTACGAACGCGCCAGGGGCCTGTGGCGCTGGCGCGGGCTGGACAGCGCGGTCAAGAGCCAAGCCTTCGGCTGGAGTGCCACGACCCCGCTGGCCGGCGATTACGACGGCGACGGCGTGGCCGATTTGAGCGTGTACTATCCCGCGGCCGGCGCCTGGTATCTGCTGCCGAGCACGGCGCCTTTCCAACGCCGCCAGTTCGGCTGGTTAGAGAGCCTGCCGTTGCCGGCCGATTACGATGGGGACGGCGTGACCGACCTGGCCGTGTACCACCGGCCGCGCGCGACGTGGTATCTCCTGCGCTCCGCGGCCGGCTTCGCGTCGTGCCAGTTCGGCTGGTCCGTCCCCATCCCGGTCCCCGCCGACTACGACGGGGACGGGCGTGCCGACCTCGCCGTGTACGATCCCGAGCATTGCGTCTGGTATCGGATGCGGTCAACCGCGGGTTTCGACACCGTCCACTGGGGCTTGCCCGGTGCCGTACCCGTGCCGGCCGACTACGACGGCGACGGCAAGACGGACCCGGCCGTGTATCTTGGGAGTACCGGCGGTTGGCATATCAGACTGTCCGGCGGAGCCGAGCCGCCGATCCAGTTCGGCTGGTCTGCCGCCGTACCCGTACCGGCCGACTATGACGGCGACGGCCGGGCCGATCTGTGCGTCTATCATGAGGATGGGGGGCGCTGGTACCTGCTGCTGTCGGCCCGCGGATTCCGGACCATCGATTTCGGCGGGGTCGGCTCCAAACCGGTCCTGGGCCAGCGGCGCTGAGCGTGCTCGTCGATCGGGTCCCGTTGGCGGACGGGCGCGGGTCGGGCAGAGGGCAGACAACGAACCGTACAAAGATATATCTGCTATCGGGATCGCTCACGGGACGGCGCGGTTAGCGCCGGTACCGTGCAGCGCCCGCTTCGGCTCCCTGTTCTTGGGCCCAACGCTCAACGCTCAACGTTCAACGTCCAACTTCCAACGGGAGAGATCGATGCAGCATCTGCGCTTGCCCACGTTGAACGTTGAATGTTGAGCGTTGAATGTTGAACGTTGGCTCCCGCCCTCGTCTTGGCCACTTC
>JAFGHX010000071.1 GCA_016929905.1 Kiritimatiellia bacterium | reverse complement strand
GGCGGGATCGACAAAGCTTACAGCCTGTCCGCCGTGGCGAAACGAAGACGAGCGAATGGTAGGACGGGCTTTCCAGCCCGTCCCGCACAATCGTGAGCCTGCCGCGTCAAGACACGCTCGCCTCAAAATACGGCGGCAGCGAAACGGGCGGTTTTCCCAGCGGGTCGTCCTCACCCAGCCACACCTTCACGGCCTGCCTCTGGGAGGCTGCCGAGTTGCTGAACGTGAGCACCATGTTCTGGGCGAAGGGCATCTCGTACAGCTTGAACGGGTCGCCGAACGCCGTGATGACCACGCGCGGATGGCTGCGCCAGACGGATCCGGACATCGCCTTGGCGGGCGGTCCCACGAACTTGTTCGTGCCGTAACGCGGCGGAACGTTCATGTTGATGAAGACGGCGTCGTAGTCTTTCAGGCGCTGCTTGAGCCGGTCGGCCGGCAGGTTCAGTTCGTTGTCCACGTCGAACCCGCGCTTACGCAGTTCCTCGTCGACCACCTCGAGCTCGCTCGTTTCGTCGTGGCGGCGCGCGATCTTGAACGAGAGCGTAACCGTCAGGACCTTCGCGCCCTTCGCCAGCGTGACGGGCAATACGTTTGTCGCGTCGCGGACGACGGCGATGCTGCGCCGTGTCATCGCGTTGGACGCCGCCGCATACTTCGTCAGTTCCGCTTCCGTCGGGTCCGCCACCGCCAGCCCGTCAAACAGCCCGACGCGCGCCTTCAGTTCGAGCATTTTCCGCACGGCGAAGTCGAGCCGGGCCTCGGAGAGTTGATTGTCCTTGAACGCCTGCATCATGTGCGGCAGGTCGATCTCGGGATCTCCGAACAGGATGCAATCGCCACCGGCCTCCAGGATGCGCCAGCCGCGGTCCTCGTCGCCCGCTTGCGAGGTGAACCCGCCCATCGAGACCGCATCGGTCACGATCACGCCGTCGAACCCCATCTCCTCCCGCAACAGGTCAAGTTGGATCTTCCGGCTCAGCGTCGCGGGCGGCGGCCCCAGGTAGTCGGTGCCGGGGTCCATGAACGGCAATCCGATATGGCCCGTCATGATCGACATCGCACCGTCGTCGATGATCTGCCGCCAAACCCGGCCGTAGGTCTTCATCCAGTGGTCGCGGCTCAACGTGTTGAGTACGGTGCAGACGTGCGGGTCGCGGTCTTCCACGCCGTCGCCCGGGAAGTGTTTGGGGGCGGCGGCCATGTAGCCGTTCTTCTGGACTCCGCGTATGAACGCGCGCGAGAGGCGCAAGACGTGGTCGGGATCGGACCCGAACGCGCGGCAGATCATCATCGGGTTGTTCGTGTTCACGACGAGGTCGACCATGGGCGCCAAGGTCCAGTGCGTGCCGCACGCGCGCCCCTCGTGCGCGACCGATTCGCCCATCGCCTCGACCAGTTCCTCGGAGCCGGCTGCGCCGGCCGCCATCGTGTGCGGGAACACGGTCGCGTCGCTCAGCCGGCAGCCGGGCCCGTACGTGAGGTCGGAATTGATGATGACCGGGACCTTCGTCCTGCCCCTCAGCGCCTGCTCCACCTTCTTGTACGCGGCCGTATCCGCGTGCGCCAGGAACACGCTGCCGAGCTGATACTTCTCCGCGCAGTCCCCGATCAGCGCCATCCGCTCGTCGGAGAAATCGCGCTTCCCGAACGGGAGCGCCACCCACGAGAGGGTCTGCGCTATCTTCTGCTCGGGCGTCAGTGCGCCGAGCAAGCTGTCTATGTGCGTCTTCTGTCCGTCGGTCAGTGGTGTGAGCATCTTTTTGTGCCTCTGGTCTGTGGCTGTTTCGCGTGTTGTCCCAACGTGCCGATGTCCTATGGCGCCTGCGCTGCGACCTGTCCGCATCCGAGCAAAGCGTCCACGTCGATCGCCTCATAGGCCGTGACGGTCTGCGCCGCATTCGTGAGCGTCTCGGGCGAGCCGACCCCCACGCAGCGCATCCCGGCGGCCAGCGCGGCTTGAACGCCGGAGAACGCGTCTTCGAACACGATGCAACCGCCGGGCGGCACAGCGAGCCGCTCGGCCGCCAGCAGGAAGATCTGCGGGTCGGGCTTGGGCCTCTCGAAATCGTGGCCGGTGATGACGACGTCGAAGAAACGCGCCAGATCCAGTGTGTCGAGCACGGTCCACGCATTCCGGCTGGATGAACAGAGCCCGAGCTTCGCCCCGCGGCGTCTCAACGCCTCGAGAAAGGGAACGGCGCCCGGATACAGGTCGCCGTGCGAAACGGTCTTCAGCAACTCCCGATAGTAGGAGTTCTTGCGCGCGGCGAGTTCCTGCCGCTCGGGCTTGGAGATGCTCACGCCGTTGTGATCCAGGATCACCGCCAACGAGGCCATGCGCGGGATGCCGCGGAGCCGGTGGTTCAACGCCTCGTCAAACGCCCACCCGTTCTCGTCGGCAAGCCGCTTCCAGCCCAGGTAGTGGTAGCGGTCGGTGAAGACAATCACGCCGTCCAGATCGAACAGGACGGCACAGATCGGATGGGATCCGTTCAACACGGCGGCGGGGCCGGCCGGAAAAGGGTTGCCCGTCGTGTCGTCGCCCCCGCGCGCAAACGTCATCGTACCCGTCGTTCTTTTCATCCAACGGCTTTTCGTTTCGGGACAGCTGTCTTGCACGGTTAGACTCCGGCGCCCCGAATTTCTTGGGTGGAAAATGACTTTCGTGAGCCGGGTCTGCGGGTTGGGGGCGGTGGCCGGCCAAGCTGCCACGGCCTGCCCCTCTCCCGCTCCCGGCTTGAACACGTTGGTGAGAGGAGTATGCTTGCGTGGTTCAATCGTGTGTGAGGATCGAGAGAATCGAAAGAATCGATTTGTTCGATCGAATCGATTCAATCGATTCAATCGACTCCTCGGGTTCCCTCAAACAAGGAAGGAGGCTTGGACAATGTTCGGTGGCACAGGCGGGTATTTCTGGCTGGATTCGTGGGTCTTGGCCAATGTCGTGCAGCTCGGGACCAAGCAGTTCTGCCGGCAGTTTCTCGACCGGAAGAACGACCCGTGCGGGCGCCAGTTCGACCAGATGACGCAGGCCGGCCGATCGGGATGCGCGAACATCGCGGAGGGCTCTGCGCGACGCGCGACGTCCAGAGAGACCGAAATGAAGCTCACGGATGTGTCGCGGTCGAGTCTGGCCGAGCTGTCGGGCGACTTCCTGCACTGGCTTCTGGATCAGGACAAGGTGCCATGGGGCAAGAACACTCCTGAGGCACGCGCGGTCTATGCCGTGCGCCTGGACCGGCCGGAGTACGGAGAGGACGTCGTGCATGACGCCTGCGTGCATATCCTGGCGCAGAAGAAGAAATTCGCGAAGTGGCTGGACTCCGGCAACGACGAAACCCGGGCGAACGTCCTGCTGATCCTCATCGCGCGGGTGATCAACATGCTCAATCACCAACTCGAGGCGCAAGGCGAATCATTCAAGAAAGAGGGCGGTTTCCGGGAGAAGCTGACCGGCCTGCGGGTGGAGGCCCGGGCCGAGCAGGAGGCCGCGCCGGTCTGTACGGAGTGCGGGAAACCCATGACCCGGCGCAAGGCCAAGACCGGAAGACACGCCGGAAGCGAATTCTGGGGATGCACCGGTTATCCGGCGTGCAAGGGGGTGAAGGAGATGGAAGAGCCAAGTTGACGGGTGAAGTGGCGTGGGAGTCGAGAGAATCGATAGAATCGAATCATTCGATTGAATCGATTCGATCGATCCGGACAGTCCGTCCGGCCATCCGGCTCCATTGCTGAAAGCCCGACTGCCGGACGGGATGACGGCCCAGATGCGCACGGACGGCACCTCGGAATTCGTCTTCCTGCAGAACTACAACGCCACGGCGCAAACGGTGGAGCTGGGCGCCGAACCGCTCACCGACATGCTGGCCGGCGGAGAGGTGTCGGGCCCGGTCCGGCTGGCCGGCTACGGCTGCCGCGTGCTGCGGCGGCCGGCGTTGCAGCAGCCGCGTGCCGCTCAGTCTTCGTAATGCCTGCGATACCGCAGCGGCGTGATGCCCATATGCCGGCGGAACTGCCGGGTGAAAACGCTCTGATCGTAGAAGCCCGATTCCAGAGCGATGGCCGTGATGGACTGCGTGGTCAACCGAAGCCGCTCGCAGGCGAAGTGGACCCGCATCTTCATCAGGTACTCCCGCGGGCTGGTGCGGAAGGCGGCCTTGAACCGGCGTTCGAATTGGCGCACAGAAAGGCCCGAGGATTCGGCCAGTTCCCGCACGGAAACGGGCTCCGTGAAGTGCCCGCGCAGATGGGCCAGCGCTTTCGCCAACTCGTCTCCTTCTTGCAGAACCGGGGTCGCCGTCCCGTAATCCCGGATCGTGCCCATCACCCCGATCACGCGGCCGCCGCGCGCCCGGACCGGCAGCTTATCGGTCACCACCCAGGACGCCACCCCCTGACGATTGACCCACAGCTCCACCATGCGCCGCATCGGTCTTTCCGATCGCATCACCTCGAGATCGTCCGCACGATATTTCTCCGCCATGCTCCGCGGCAGGAAATCGGCGTCCGTCTTGCCAATCAACCCCTCCTCGCGCTCGAGCCCGAACCGCTTCAACAGCGCGCGGTTCCCCGCCATCAGCCTGCCCCGCGCATCCTTGGCAAAAAAACAGACGTCCTCCAAACCGTCGAACAGCAAACGGAACCCACACTCGGGATCGATACGATCCAGCCATGCCCTTTTCATTGCCGTTAGTCGCATCGGTACTATCTCGCGCCACCGGTCTCCCATCCGTTCATGGGACAGGACTGCAAGACTCACCCATATTCCCCTACCCTCACTAACCGGCTGACGACGTAATCATACAATAACGGAACCGAAGAAGACAAGATCCTTCGAACGTGTTGTGATTCAATAAGGCAGCAGGCAAGGGGAGAGACCATGACCCAAAACACTCCGTATCGTGTGGCCATCGTCGGCTTGAGTTTCGGCGCGGAATTCATTCCCATCTACCAGCGCTATCCGGGCGTGGAGTTGGCGGCGTTGTGTCAACGGACCGAACGCCGCCTCAACGAACTCGCGGTCCGATGGGAAGTCGCGAAGCGGTACACGGACTATGCCGAGCTGCTGAAGGACCCGGACATCGACATCGTACACATCAACACGCCGCCGATGCTGCATGCCGATCAAAGCGTGGCCGGGCTGGACGCCGGGAAGCACGTCGCCTGCACGATCCCCATGGCGTTGAGCGTAGAGGACTGCCGGCGAATCGTCGAGGCGCAGGCCAGGAGCGGCCGGCAATACATGATGATGGAGACCGTGGGAGGAGCGGGTAGATGAAGCTGGCCGTTCAGATGTATACGTTACGCCGACGTTTCACGACCGGGCGAGATGCGGTCGAGGTGCTCGAACGTGTCCGCGAGGTCGGATACCGCGCGATCCAGCTCTTCGGCTCGTGCCCGCTGCCGGCGGAGGAACTGCGACGCGTGACGGACCGGCTCGGGCTCGAGATCTGCGGCCGCGACGTGCCCTTAACGCGGCTCCGCAGCGACCTTCAGACGGTGATCCGCGAACAAGCGGCGCTGGATTGCCGCTACGTCACGGATTCCTATCCAGGAGCGGACTACGGAACGTACGCGACGGGCATGCGGCGGTACGCCGCCGACCTGACGGCAGTGGCGCAGAAACTGCGTGAGGCCGGTCTGGCGTTCGCGTATCATAACCACAGCTTCGAGATGCAGAACACGAACGGCGGCGCACTGCTCGACAGGTTCTATCGGCAGGAGACCTCTCCGGCGGTGCTGGCCGAGATCGACACCTACTGGATCCAGCACGGCGGCGGCGATCCCGCGCAGTGGATCCGGAATCTGTCCGGCCGCGTGCCGATCATTCACCTGAAAGACATGAAGACCGAAGTCGTGGCGAGCGGGACGCGGCAGGTCTTCGCCGAAGTGGGCAGGGGCAACATGAACTGGGGCGCGATTCTCGACGCGGCATGCGAGGCCGGCGTGCAGTGGTGCGCCGTCGAGCAGGACGTGTGCGGGCCGGACCCGCTCGAAAGCGTGGCGCTGAGCTACCGGTACCTGAAGGCCGGGTTCGCGGGCTGTTTTGACAATCTCGAAAGGAACGGACGATGCACACGGTAGCGCACCTTGGACTGGGCAACCGCGGCCGGGCGCATGCGGATGTGTTTGTGCGGATGTCGGATCGCTTCAGACTGGTGGGGCTCTGTGATCTGGACCGTGCCAAGCTGAGGGCGTACGCGGCCGAAAAGGGGCTGGCATCCGAGATGCTCTATGCGGATGTCGACACGATGCTGGCGAAGACCAGGCCGGACGTCTTCAGCTTCACAACCCAGCCGGCCGTGCGCCTGCCCCTGGTGGAACTGGCCGTCAAGCACGGCGTGAAAGGACTCGCGCTGGAGAAGCCGATGGCCACCTCCATACAGGAAGCCTGGGCGATGACCAAACTCTGCAGAGAGAACGGGATCAAGGCCGTCGTGTCAACCCAACACAAGTATCTGACGTCTCTGCAGCAACTGAAAGCGCTCTGTGACGCGGGCGAAATCGGGCAGATCCTGCAGATCACCACCTCGAGCCAGGCCTGGATGGCGCATCTCGGCTCGCACTACGTGGACTACATGCTTTGGGCCAACAACGGGGCGCGCGCGAAATGGGTCGTCGGCCACGTGCACGGCCGAGCGTACTTGCAGGACAGTCATCCCGCGCCCGAATACGCGTTGGGCCACGCTGAATTCGAGAACGGGGTGCGCGGCTTCTTCCAATGGGGCAAGCTGGCGCCCTCGTACATGCCGCCGACGAGCCTGTGGATCGACAATCGCCTGACCGTCTACGGCACGCACGGCCACGTCTGGGCGGACACAAACGGACGGTGGGGCGCGTTCACGAAATCGTCGAACGGCGCATGCATCGGCGAGGAGGGCGAACCGTGGAGCCGCCAGGCGGATCAGCGCGCGCAGCCGCTCTACGCGCGGGACTTCGCGGATTGGCTGGACGACGACGCGAAGATCCATCCCTGCAACATCGATCTGGCCTATCACGGCCACGAGATTCTCGAGGCCGTCTGCATCAGTGCCATGCACCAGAAACGCGTCGACCTGCCGCTCGACCCGGACGCGTGCGAAGACATCCTCAGCGTGATGCGAGAGCACCTGCCGGACTGCCCCCAGCGCCCGGGAGCCGCGCCCGCCGTGTAGACGATCGCGGCAGACTCATCCGGCGGACGGGCTCGCAACCGAACCGCGCCGGACGAGCCGCACGTCGAAGGTGAGATGGCGCGGGATGCGGTTCGGGTTCTCAAGCAGGGCGACCAGTTCCTGAACGGCTGTTCGCCCCATTTCCTCGAGCGGCTGGTCGATCGAGCTCAGCGGCGGATCGGCGTAATCGTCCATGCGCTCGTTGTCCACCCCGACAACCGAGAGCCGGTCCGGGATCGACCAGCCCCGGGCCCGAGCGGCCGGCAGGAGCGGCAGCAGAACGCAGTCGTTCTGCCCGACCAGCGCCGTCGGCGGGTCCGGCAGCCGGAGGAAATGATCGACCGCTTCCTCGGCAAGCTGCTCGCGCGTCGTCTTCCAGCGGCCCGCCCGGCTCTCGAACCAGACGTAGTCCTTGCGCACGCGCAGCCCCAACGCGCGCAGGTTCGCCTTGAACGCTTCCTGCCGTTCGCGATAATGCAGGCTGCGGTCCGTCGTGCCGACGTATCCGATCCGCCGATGCCCGTTGTCGTACAGGTGCCGCACGGCCACGGCCATGCCGGCCCTGTTGTCCGGCATGATCGATGTGATCCCCGCGCCGGCGGCCTCGTAGTTGAGCAGAACGACCGGAACCGCCTCGTGCAGCCGCATGATGTCTGCCAAAGGATGCTGCGCGTGGCAAATCACGCCGTCGATCTTGGCTTCGGTGACCATGTCGGGCAGACGTTCCGGCTTGCGCCAACCTTCCAGAATCAGATGGTAGCCGTGCTGCCTGGCTTCGAACGTGGCGCCGTTGAAGAATCGGCTGTGAAACGTGCTCTCGGTGTAGCGTTCCGGCGTGCTCATCGACGGAGGCACCACGCCCAGATTCCGGGTCATGCGCCGCTGCCTGAAATAACCCAACTCGCGAGCCGTCCGGAATACGCGCTCCCGGCATTCCTCGGAGAAGGACATGTCCCCCCGATGGTTCAGAATCATCGATACCGCGGTCTGCGACACGCCCGCCCTCTCCGCCACCTGCTTCTGCGTGATCTTCACCCCGCCTCCTCCCGAGCCGGTCGGCGCCCCTCCGCACGACGCCGGATTGGGACTGCCGCCTACGAACGCCCTGGCCGGCCACCGGCTTTTCATTAATGAGTATATTAGTAAATTCGACAAGAATCACAAGCTGATACTCCAAGCTGTCTTGACGATATTGTGAATTTCGTTATTATTCGCTTGAATCCACAAGCCTTCCAGCAGAACTATATTACTGAATCAATTAATTGAGGAGGGGACGGGATGCCGGTTTTCTGGAACAAGAGGGCATGGCGTCGGGTGACGCGGGCTGTCGTGCTGACGCTGCTGGTGTTTGCGGCACCGGCAGAGGGCGGCACCTACTACGTGGCGGGGCCGGGAAGCGACGAGAATCCAGGTTCGGCGGCGGCGCCCTTCCGCACAATCCAGAAGGCGGCCGACACGGTACGGCCGGGAGACACGGTCCTCGTGCGCGGCGGCCGGTACGCGGAGAGCGTTGTCATGAAGACGTCGGGCGCCGCAGGGGGCGTGATCACATTCAGGCCGGAGCCCGGCACCGGGCCGGTCCTCCTGGCAAACCCGGCCGCCCAGAACACCTCGAAACCGGTGATTCTGATCGAAGACTGCAGCTACATCCATGTCATCGGATTCGTATTCAAGGACTATGCGTTCGGGCCCGGCATCCGGATTGCGTCCACGGAGTACGATCACACGCACGCGCCGCCCACGGCCCGTGGCAACGTGATCCGGGGCAATCACTTCCTGAATCTCGGCAACCCGGAGCGGGAGGGGTCGGTGGACCCGATACGGCTCAGTTATGCCGGGCCGGGCAACCTGATTGTCGAGAATACGTTCAGCAACGTGCATGGGCGGGCTGTCACGCTGAACGGGTTCGGCAACACGGTTGCGGAGAATGTGATCGGCGACATCCAGGGCCGGCATGTGGGCTGGACGGAACGGCTGGTGGGCTGCGGCATTCATTTCGGCGGCGAGTACAAGCTGTCGTACGGCGGGGGCATGCTCAAGAAGTACGGCGACAAGGCCAAGGAGACGGTGCCGCGGACGAAGGGGATGGAGAACGTAGTCGCACGCAACGTGATCACGCGCGCGTTCGGCCCGTGCATCTGGGGCGACGTGAACGGAGACCGCCACGAAATCGTCGGGAACGTCATGTCCGACAGTCGCACAGGTGTCTTCATCGAATCGCGCTGTGACGACAATCTCGTGCAGGAAAACATCGTCTACAACTGCCGTATCGGGTACGCCACGGCCGCTTACGGAGTCGGGCCGGCCCGGCGGAACCTGTGGGCGAACAACGTGGCGTTTGGGAACAATCAGGGGTTCTGCTTCTTTCATTCCTACGACAATCTGGTCGTCAACAACATGGGCGTGGAGAACGAGGCGGCTGACGTCTTTGTCTCGACGTGGACGGCGCAGAACGGCGGCAATGTCTTCCTCAACAACCTGTGGTTCAGCCGCGACCGTGCGAATCTCGCCTCCTACAACAGCGGGCTGCGCGCCGGGAAGCTGGTGTCGTTTGCGGACTGGACGCGGCTGTCCGGGGAGCGGGGAGGCCTGTGCGCAGACCCGGGCTTCGCGGCACCGGCGGGCGGGCCGGCGGGATTCAGGCTGCGGCCAGGCAGCCCGGCGGTGAAGTCGGGCGAACTGGGTCTGGACCGCGGCGCCTATCCGGTTGCGCACGGCGCGCCGGCGGACGGGCCGGCGCTCAGTTTCCGGCGGCACTGGTCGCGAAGCCTGGAGGGTGAGGGGCCGGTCGAGCTTGGACTCACTTTGGACAGGCCCTCAAAGTCGCGGGTCGCGGCGCGTTGCGTGGTGCTGGGCGGCACGGGCCGGGCGACGGGCCCCGGCGCCGACTTCAGGCTGCAGGGCGAGCGGGTCGTGTTCGAGCCCGGCGAAACCGAGAAACGGATACGGATCGAGATCGCCGACGACCAAACCGTCGAGGACACCGAAACCGTTCTCCTGGGCATCTGCGACCCGGCGAATGCCGTGCACGGCCCGCACCGGTTCCACGTGCACACGATCAACGACGACGACGGCGGCCCCGAAGCGCCGGGGCAACTGATGGCGACCTCCCTGTCCGACACGGTCGTGCGCCTGAACTGGGCGGACAACAGCGCCTCCGAACGCGCGTTCAGCGTGCGGCGCCGTAACAAGGGCGAAACGGACTGGGAGCGCGTCGGAAGCGCCGGACGAGATGCGACAAGCTTCGTGGACACCCGGGTGGCGCCCGACACGGAGTACGAGTATACGGTGCTCGCCACGCGGGGCGACGTCTCGTTCGACAGGCTCGACCCCGCCTATTCCGGGGCCCCGTCCGATATCGCTGCCGTCCGCACGCTCCGCCCGGGCGAGAGTGTTTACACCCAACACAAGAAAGACCGGTTCGTCTATGCCGGTTCGCCGTTGGAGATCGAAGCCGAGCACGGGCAACTGGTCAAGCCCATGGTCGAATCGGTCGATCCGGGCCATGGCGTTGTGGAACACATTCTGGTTCCCGTCGATGCCAAGCAGGACAAGACCAACGCGAAGAGCGGGACGGCCGAGTTCACCATTGAAACCGCCACGCCGATGCAGTGTTACGTGTGGGGCCGGGTCTACGCCGCCGACCAGGGCACGGATTCCTTCTGGGTCAGCCTCGACGGCGGCGACCGTATCCTGTGGGACATCTGGGACAAGGAAAAGAGCGGGCAGTGGCACTGGGAGCCGGTCAGCGAGCGGGGCAAGACCAGGGCGGGTACGACCGGCCACCTGAAGGCTCCCGCCCTGTTCACGCTGAAGCCCGGCCGAAACGTGCTTCAGATCAGATGCCGAGAGGACGGGGCGAAGCTGGACAAACTGGTGATTGTGGACAAAGAGACGATGTTCATCCCGGACGACCTGGATCTGTGAGGGCAGAAACGGCCTCCCCGGCACGCCGGGCGACGGCGGCGCGCCCCCCCCTCCCCCCGTCCAAGGCCCTGTCTCGGCTCACCCCGGCCCCAGCAGCGAAAGCGCGCGCGCTTCATCCCGCCGGCGCTTCATCCTGAGTTCGTTGCATTTCAGGATGACAATTTCCGCCAGGTAGAGCACTTCGGTGTTGTTTTCGAGGTGGCCGGTATGCACCGCCTCCTCGCGCACCGACGCCACGAAATGGAGATGCGGCCGGCCGTCCGCAATGATGCCCGCCAGGCTCGACAGTTCCATCGGCGCTTCGACGGTGCGGAAGCCCTCATCGGGCGGGAACCCGCAGGTTGTCACATAGTGATAGACCAGCCTCTTCAAGGTGCCGATCCCCGAGACGACCATCCCGTTCCGGATATCGTGTTGCTCGATGACCTTGTTGATCGTTTCCAGAAGCAGCTCACCCGGTTCGACGAGGAACGCGATCAGTTCGGTTGCCGCGCGGCTTGTGATGGAAACCATGGTCCGCCCTCCTTGTATGGCTATCATACCGATCTCCGAGGAACAGGCCAGAAGGAATACGCAGATTTGCCCGGGAACCCGGCTTCGCCCAAGGCTTCCGCCGTCGTCCCGAGGCGCGGACGGCCAGGACCATGACGAGACAAGTCGCCGGGCGCGGCTTGCTCCGCAACCGGCCTTATACGGCGGCCAGGGCGGAACTCACAAGCTGTGGGGCCGGGTTGGCCGCCAGGTCCGCCTTCAGCCGTTCGATCTCCGCGTCGATCTTGTCCGCATCGATCGGGTACGTGCCGAATTCCCTGCCGCATTGGTAGAGGGCGACGATGTTTTCGGGCGGGACGCTTGCCTGGATGTTGTGGCCGCAGGAGAAGATGTACCCACCGCCGGGCGCGAGATGCTTGATACGTTCGAGTGTATCGATCAGCATCACGCGCGCATCGCCGTGGAAGAGGGCCTGGTTGTTGGTCCCGCCGTGGAACGAGAGGCGACTGCCGTATTCGCGTTTGATTCGCGCCGAGTCGCCGTTGCCTTCCGCGTTCGGCTGCAGCGGGTGCACGATGTCGACGCCCATCTCCAGCAGGCCGTCCAGCGCCCAGTAGGTGGCGCCGCAGCTGTGGAAGCAGCATTTCGCGCGGGTCTTCGTCTTGGCGTGCGAGATCACCCGCTTGAAACGCGGGACCATCTCCTTCTCGAAGATGGCGGGGCTGATCATCGGCCCGGTCTGGATCCCCCAGTCGTCGCCGACCCAGAAGATGTCGATCAGGTCGCCGATCTCGGTCAGGGCGCAGTCCAGCATGCCGGTCACCCAGTCGGCAGCCTTGTCGAGCAGGTACGTGGCGATCTGCGGGTTGCAGAGCAGGTCCTCCATCGCGCCGTCCAGGCCGCGCAGCATCCAAAGGACGTACCAGATGCAATAGACGGGACCGTAGACGATGGCGCAGTTGGAGTCGCGACGCACCTTGAGCGTCCGCTCGCGCAGCCCCTCGTAACGCACCGGATCGGCCGGGTCCGGAAACGGGAAAGCTTGGACCTCCTGCGCGCTCGCGCCTTTCAAGGGGTGGTATGCCCATTCGCTGTAGTAGCCGGCACGCTTGTAGCGAACACCGAACTCGTCGGTGAACGAGCCGTCCGGCTCCTCCTTGAAGTCGTAGTTCGCGCCCGAGGCGGGAAACACGTAACGTGTGTCGCAACCGAGGTACGTGAGCATACGCTCGCTGGGCACGGCGGCTCGACAGTCCGGTTGGACCGTAACCTCCTCCTCCCACCCGAGATAGTCCAGCAGCCTTCGATAGGCGACTTCGTGGATGGCGGTCACACAGCCGTTGCAGTCGATCGGTACGCGGTCCGGTTCCCGGCGTTCGAGCGCGAGTTGCATGCGTGCGCGGGACGTATCCATGGGGCGCCCCCTCCTTTGATTTGAGACTCTCCGTCACAGAGAGGTTGTCTCGAACGGGCGCGTGGCTACACGGTATTTCCGGGAATTTCGGGGATGCGAGTCGCCGAGCGGTCGGGGGGGGCCATCGAACGCGCCCTTCCCGGAACGGGCTCGACCAGCCGCAGTCCGCCCGCTATGATTCGCTTTCCCGGCTCGCCGCCGGACGGGACGCGAGTGCGGGTGCTTGCGTCTTGACGAACCGACTGCGGCTTGGAGGTGGGCTATGAACGTCTGCGGATGCGGCCGATATCTGCTTGTGGCGGCACTGTTCCTGCTCCTGCTGGTTGCGGGCGGGTGCGGCAGCCTCAGCCGCTACAAGGCCCGAGGGTGCCTGCCGCTGCCGGGCCTGACGGCCGAGGTCATCGTCAAGCGGGACGAGAAGGGCATGGCGTACATCTATGCCGAGCGCCTCGACGACGCGCTGAAAGCCCAGGGTTTCGTGACCGCTCAAGATCGATTGACCCAGATGGCACTGACGCGGCTCTCGGTCACGGGCCGGATCTCGGAACTCAGGGGAAGCGACGGCGCAAGGCAGGACACGTTCATGCGGACGATAGGCTTTCACCATCAGGCGAAGCGACAGGCCGCCATGCTGGATGCGGACACCAGACGTTTTCTCCAGAGTTATGTGGACGGGATAAACGCATTCATGGCGAGACGGGACCGATTCCAACGTTGGGAGTTGAATCGCGCGGGGCTTAAGCCCGAGCCATGGGCGATCGAGGACGTTCTCTGCATCCTGCTGTATATGAGCTGGAATTCGAGCGGGCAGCTGGAGGCGGAGATTCTGCCGCAGATGCTGCAGGCGAGCGGGGCAGCCGGGCGAATCTTCCCTCTGAACATCAATCCCGACGACCCGTCGGACTCGAGAGTCGGCGCCCTATCCCCTGGCACCGAGCCAGCCGGCCCGGACCTCACGGCGAGCGAAGGCACCATGCCCGCTCCGGGGGACGCCGGCCCCGGACTCGGCAGCAACAACTGGGCCGTCAGCCCCCGGCTGTCTCCGAACGGAAGACCCGTCGTCGCCAACGACCCGCACCTGACCGCGGGCCGACTGCCCGGGTGGTGGTATCCGGTGGGCCTCATCGTCAAGAACCGGTGCCGGGCGGTGGGCGCCTGTATCCCCGGGATCCCGGCCTTGATCGTCGGCAGAAACGAACACATTGCGGTGGGCGTCACCAACTCGTACGGCGACGGGCGCGACATGTACGTTGAGACCCCCGACCCGAACGATCCCGAAAACGCGTATCTGGAGGGCGCCGACTCCATTCCGTTCTCACGACGCACAGAAAGGCTCCGGGTCAAGGACCCAACGGCGCCCGGCGGATACAGAGAAGAGCCGATCGAGATCAAGAGCACCAAGCGGGGGCCCATCATCTCCAATGTAGTTGTTCCGTCAAAGGAATGCATCAGCCTCCGATGGGCGCCGTTCGAGACGATGACGGGCTCTCTTGGCCTTGAAAAGATCCTGCTGGACGCCAAGTCCACGGCAGACGTCCGTGAGGCGTTGCGCAGCGTGAATATGATCATGCTGAACTTCGTGTTTGCGGATCGGGATGGGAACATCGGCTGGCACGCGTCGGGAAGAATCCCCGTGCGCGCCGGCAACGACGGTGCGCAGCCACACCTCGCCAAGGGCGGCGACGACAACTGGACCGGCTGGATTCCGTTCGAAGAGATGCCGCAACTCGACAATCCCAAGCGAGGTTGGATCGGCACGTGCAACCATAAGACGGTGCGAAACGACTACCGTTGGTACTACTCTTCGTACTTCGCGCCGGCTTGCCGCTACGAACGGCTGAGCGAACTGCTCGATGCGCCGGGCCGCAAGTCCATCGATGATCACTGGCGTTTTCAGAGAGACATCGTGAATCCGGATGCGAGGCGGATGGTCCCGCCGATCGCTGCGGCTCTACTGGCGCGCGAGCAGACCAGAGAGATGGGCGCGATCCTCTCGAAGTGGGATTTCCGAGAGGACCCCGAACAGGTTGCCCCCACGCTCTTTCATGCCCTCTACGGCGCCCTGGTACGCGACAGGTTCACGGAACACTTCGGAGAGAAGGCCACAAAAACCATGCTCGGCGTCCCGTACTTCTGGCACGATGCCGTTGTGAGAATGGTGACGGACGACACGTCTCCCTGGTTCGGCAAGACGAAGACCGAGGAAGTCAAGGCCGCGATGGCGGAGAGTTTCCGCCAAGCTGCTGTGAGCGCGGCGGCGGATTTGCGCGAGCGCTTCGGAGCCAGCCCGAAGGCATGGCATTGGGGGAAGGCTCATCAGATAGAGTTTGTCCACCCCTTCGGACTAACGGGGATGAGGAAGAAGCTGTTTGGCGGCGGGCGGCATCCGGAGCGCGGGTCCGCCGGCACCCTCTGCCGTGCGGGCTATGCGCTGGACAAACCGTTCAACGTGACCTACGGCGCCTCTCTACGGATGGTCGCCGACCTGGGCGATGACGACAAGGTCTTGGCCGTCCTGCCCGGCGGCGTCTGCGGCCGCGTGTTGCACCGCCACTCGAAAGACCAGATCAAGCCCTTCCTGCAAGGCAAGAAGATGTACTGGTGGCTGAGCGACGAGGCGATTCAGAAACACACCCGCTCCACGCTTCGCTTGAACCCCGCCCCGTGACGAAACAAGGGCTGCAGCTCGGCCTCACGGCCCGACGCCCGGCAGGACCTGGACTCCGGCGGGCGCGGTGGGCGGGTCGTGCTCGCCGCTCTGGAACTCGAACGCGCCGATGTCGGGCTCGACGTCGAGGTCGCCGTCGCCGTCCGCGCGGCTTTGGCCGAGCTGGTCCGTGGCGGGCGCGACATCGGCGTCGGCGGCGTCGATCGCCGGGCTGCCGGCCAGCAGGGGCAGGTGCGCGTGGCCGGCCGTGCCGTCGTCGCTCAATGCATCCACTTGCGGATCGGCCTCTATGTCGGGCGAGGCCCCGCCCTGCAGGGAGAGTTGGCAGCCGGAACTGTCCTGGATCACGTTGTTGCCGAGCGAGATGAAAGTTCCGGACTGATTGGTCTCGATGTGGCTGAGACACGTGCCGAGAATCGTGTTCTGCATGCGCACTTCGGAGGCGACCAGCGAGATGTTGGAGACATCGCCGGCCTTCAGCACGAGACTGTCGTCGATCACCGCCTGGCGCAACTCGGCGGCGCTGTTGGTCGCCCCCGGCGCGACAAAATAGGTCGCCGCAGGCACCGGCCCCGCAACGCAGAGAGCCAGAAGAAAACTCACGACGGGAAGGTGACGAATCATCACGGAGAGAAGGCTGGCACGCGTGCAGACGGCAGGCAAGCCGGATCGCGAAGGAGTGTCGCGAAGGAGGCGCCTTCAGCCGGTATTGCCCGAAAGAGAAGGTATGGCAGAGGCGAAACCCGACCCATCCTCACGGGCCGAAGTCCGGCCAGACCTTGAACCCGACGGGCGGAGCCGGCGGGATGTCGGGAGATGCCAGGAATTCGAACGCGCCGATGTCCGGTTCGACACCCAGGTCCCCGTCGCCGTCCACGCGAGCCTGGCCGAGCTGGTCCGCCGCCGGCGCGACGGCGGGGTCCGCGGCGTCGATGGCCGGGCTGCCGGCCAGCAGGGGCAGGTGCGCGTGGCCCGCCGTGCCGTCGTCGGCCAGAGCCGCCACGTGCGGGTCGCCCGCGATGTCGGGCGAGGCGCCGGACTCCAGCGAGAGCTGGCAACCGGAACTGTCCTCGATCACGTTATTACCGAGCGAGACGAACGTCCCGTTCTGACCGGCCTCGATATGGCTCAGACACGTGCCGAGAATCGTGTTCTGCATGCGGATTTCCGACGCTTCGAGCGAGATATTGGCGATATCGCCCGGGTTCAGCACCAGGCTGCCGTCGACCACCGCCTGGTTGCCGTAGACGGTGCAGTTCGTCAACGCCACCTTCACCCCGGCAACCGTGTCTTCGGAGTTGCGGATCGCGCCGCTGCCCCATCCTTCCTGGACGGCGTTCGTCGCCTGATTGCCGCAAAAGGTCGTGTTGACGGCCGTCAGGAGCCCATCGTTGTCGACCCCGCCCCCGTTCAGCGCGAGGTTGCCGACGAAGGCGCTGCACGCGATGGTGAGGAAACCGCCGGTGTTGTGATTGTCGTTCTCGATACCGCCCCCGTCATCGCCCGAGACGTTGCCGCTCAGCGTGCTGCGCACGATTTCAACGGTGCCTTCGAAATTCTCGATACCGCCCCCATCGTCCGTGGCCCGGTTCGCCAGCAGCACGCTGTCGAAAAGCTGCAGCTTCTTGTCCGTCGTCGCCTGGAAGAAGATGCCGCCGCCCTGCCCCGAGGTCCCGGCCGAAGCCACGTTGCTGGCGATCATGGAATGCTGCAGGACCAGAGTCCCGTTCAGCGAGTAGATGCCGCCCCCCTGGCGTGCCAGGCCCTCGAGCACGTTCACGCGGGTCAAGGTGACGGTGCCCCCGTCGTTCCGGAGGCAGCCGCCCAACCCGTCGGTGCCGGTGCCGGGGCTTCCGTTGCGAAGCGTGAGGTCGGCGATCGTGACGGAGACCGCGCCTGTGCCCGCGATGACGTGGAAGATGGTGTCCAGGTCGGCCCCGTCAATGATCGTGCTGTCGGCGCCGGCGCCGCTGATCACAAGGTCTTCCAGAATGTCGAGATCGCCGGTCACCGCCGCGTTCTCGCCGGTACCCGCCTGTTTGAGCTCGTACAGGCCGGCCGCCAGATAAATCGTGGCGGGGCCGGCCTCGTTGTTCGCGTCGATCACGGACTGGCGCAGCTCGGCCGCGCTGTTCTCCTCGCCCGGCGAGACCAGGCAGGCGTTCGTGTTGGTCTTGGTGATGGAAAAGATGTCGATGACGTTGTAGTCCGTATCGCACGCGCGCGCGACGCAGACGCTGTTGGAATTGTCAATGTCGAGCACCACACAATGCAGCGGATTGGCGGCGAACGCCGTGTACGGGGCCGGTTCAGGCGTGTGGGAGGCCGCTCCCGCCCGGCCCGTGGTGACGTACACCACGCCCTCAACCGCGTCGGAGTAGTCCGGGCCGTCCTCCATGATCTCGTCCGCTGTCACGCGGTTTCTGATCTTCTTGCTTCGCTCGTAGATGTGGTTGTGCCCGTTGAACACGATGTCGACGCCGTACTGGTCGAACAACGGGCAGAGCGTGCTGAGCGCGCTCACGTTCCGGGAATGGTAGGATTCGGCATACGGCGGCGAGTGGAAGAACACGAATATCCAGCCGATGTCCGGGTCCGTGCTCGCTTGGCTGAGATCCGCCTGAACCCAGTTGTACTGGTCGCTGCCGGGAGGGACCTCATACCCCGAACTGGTCACCTCCAGCGCCACGATGTGCGCATTCCCGAACGTGAACGAATACCAACGGTCGTTGCCCTGCGCGTTGGTTGGCCAGTGGAACTGGTCCGTGTAGACGTCCGAAAGACCTGGATACTCGTGATTGCCCGTGGCGTTGAAGAACGGAAGGTCGGGCAGCAGGTCGTCGTAAATGGCGAACCACATGTCCCAGTTCGAGTCGGCATAGTCGGCGCTCGATTGATACGGGCCTTCCCGAACCACGTCACCGGTGAACACAAGAAATCGCGGGTCCTTGTCCGCAATGAGAGTCTTGGCGGCGGTCGTGTTGGCGACTCGCGCGGTGTCGGTGCGCGAATCGCCGGCAGCGACGAAACGGAAGTCCGCCGTGTTTCCGACAGGCAGACCGGTAAGGAACGCTCCCTCGCCGCTCCAGCCGTCCGTGCCGTTGCCGCAGCGATAGTAGTAGCGGGTGTTGGCCACGAGGTTGGTGAGTTTGACGGCGTGGATATAGCGCTGGCAGGCGGCGGAGAAAACGGGCAGCGAGGACGCCGTCGCGGTGTAGTTGGTGCTGGCAAGCCCGTACTCGACTTCGCTGGCGGTGTTAGCGAGGGTCTGCCAGGCTACCACCATGGAGCTGGCGGCATCGTCCGGCGCGTTCCAACTGATGTGCACGTTCAGAGGCGCCGCCGCCGCGAGCCAAGGCAGGAAAACCGCCGCCGATACCGAAAGACGTAGCATCACACTTTCCCCACAGCAGCCACCGATCAGGATCATAGCATAGGAGGCAAGCCTGGATCAAGACGATTGGAGCGGCGCCGGCGAAAGGCCGCGCCTTCTGTGAAGGGCAAAGCTGCCGGCAGCGGCACCACGCGGGGCCCGGGGATGCCGGGCTTGCAGCCCGGGGAAGCGGCGGGACGCCGCTTCTACGCCCCTCGCGCCACGCGGAACGTCTCCTGAGCGATGGCGAGCTCCTCGTTGGTGGGAATCACGAGCAGTGCGACCCGCGACTCGGGCGCCTGAATCCGGCCGGCCGTCCCGACGGTGGCGTCGTTCCGCGCCGGATCGAGTACGATGCCGAGCGCATCGAGGTCGCAGAGAATGCGTTCGCGCATCCGGGCGTCGTTCTCCCCGATGCCGCCGGTGAACACGACCGCGTCGCACCCGTTGAGGACCGCCAGGTAGGCGCCAATGTATTTGCGGACTCGGTAGGCGAAGATATCCAGCGCAAGACGCGCCTGCTCGCTGCCGGCCCCGGCCTGTTCCTCCAGGTCGCGCACATCGTTGGACTGCCCCGCTATGCCGAGCAACCCGGACTTCTTGTTGCAGAGCGTATCCAACTCGCCGCCCGTGTAGCCCTTGCGCAGCAGGTAGAACACGATCGCCGGGTCGAAGTCGCCCGTCCGCGTCCCCATCACAAGCCCCTCGAGCGGGGTCAGGCCCATGGTGGTGTCCACCGACTTGCCGCCCCTGACCGCCGCCATCGAACAGCCGTTGCCCAGATGGCACGTGATGAGGTCGGTTTCCGCCTCCGGCTTGCCGAGCAGCTGCGCCGCGCGGCCGGCCACATAGCGGTGCGATGTGCCGTGAAACCCGTATTTCCGGATCCGGAACCGCTCGTACAGCTCGTACGGCAACCCGTAGAGGTAGGCCGTCTTCGGAATCGACTGATGGAATGCCGTGTCGAAACAGGCGACCTGCGGAATCGCGCCCAGCATTTCGATCGCCGCGCGGATCCCCGTGAGATTCGGCGGGTTGTGCAGCGGAGCCAGATCCGCGTACTCGTCGACGATCTGCTGCAGCTCGGCGTCAATCCGCACCGAGCCCGTGACCCGCTCGCCGCCGTGCACCACCCTGTGGCCGCAAGCCCCGATCTCCGCCAGAGAACGCAGCGGACCCCCGTCTTCCCTCGTCAGCAGTTCCTTCACCACTTCCAGCCCGGCGCGATGGTCCGGCACCGGCCGCTCCACGCGCAGTTCCGTCCCGTTCGTCCGCTGGACCGCCTCCGAGCCGGCCTCCCCGACCCGCTGGATCAGGCCCTTGGCCAGCACGGTCTCGGCCGGCATGTCGAACAGCTGGTACTTGATCGACGAACTGCCGCAGTTCAGTACGAGTACGTTCACGGGGAGTAGTATGGCACATCTTTCCCAAAAATGCAACTATCCAGTTGCATTTATGAGCGATGTGTGCAAGACTAGGGGCTGAATCGGCAGGCGAAACGAACGGAGGGCAGCGATCATGACGGAATCCTTGGCGGGTGTGCCGGCGCCGGAGCTGGGCAACGGGTTGCGGGGGCGGCAACTGCCGCACATCGGGGTCTTGAGCCGCACGGAGCTGGAGACGGTGATTCACCTCGGCGAGTGGTTCCGGGACAATCCCCGGGACATGACGTATGCGGATCTGCTGAAGGGCCGGGTCCAGGCGCTCTTGTTCGTGTACGAGTCGACTCGTACGCGGCTGGGCTTCGAAGCCGCCATGGCGCAGCTTGGCGGTTCGAACGTGTATCTGGCGGCAAAGGACACGCAGATGGGACGCGGCGAATCCATTCACGACACGGCCCGTGCCCTGGACCAGTACGTGGACTGCCTGGCAGGCCGGCTCTGGAAGCAGGACGACATCGATGCCGCCTGCGAGAACATGCATGTCCCCGTACTGAACGCGTGCACACCGGTGGATCATGCGACGCATGTGCTCGGCGAGCTGATGGCCATCAAGCAGGCCAAGGGCAAACTCGAAGGGCTGAACCTGGTATACACGGGCATGGCCCGCGGTATCCTGCACTCCTTCCTCCGGGCCGCACCGGCCCTGGGGATTAACCTGGTTCTGGCGGTGCCGGAGTCCTACGTGCCGACGATCAACGAGGAAATCCTTGCCGAAGGCAAGAAGCGGGCCGAAACCGTCGGCACACGTCTGGAAATCAGCACAGACCTGAAGGCCGCCGTGAAGGACGCCGATTTCATCCAGGCCGCGACGCTGATCCGCAGCATGCTCGCCGGCGAGCAGTCGCCGGAGGAAAAGGCGGTCGAGATCCCGAAATGGACGGTGACGAACGAGGTGCTCGACTGCGCCAAGCCCGACGTGGTCTACAGCCATTCCGGGCCCGCACACCGGGGCGTCTGCGCGACCGACGAGGTCATGGACGGCCCGCGTTCGATCATCCGGGACGAAGCCCGTAACGCGATCTTCTCGAAAAAGGCCCTGCTGGCGCTGATGGTGGAGTGAGGATTGCCACGCCGCCATACGCTCAGGGCCATATGAGAATGACCGAACGGCACCGTAACATGTATCACATCTTTCGGATATCAATTATCTTTAGTTCTATTTGCACGTGGCCCGTGGCGGCGGCTATGATGGAGGCCAACGGGGACGCGGAGTCCTCGAACGGGAGGAGTTTCGCCGTGAAAGACAAGGATCGCATTCGCCCGTATTCCGAAAACCCGCGCTATTGGCAGTACAAGGGCAAGCCCGTGATGCTGCTCGGCGGGAGCAAGACCGACCACATTTTCCTGGCCGAGGGGCTCAAGGCGCACCTGGACGAGATGGCGGAGGTGGGCGCCAACTACGTGCGCTGCACGATGAGCCAGCGGCAGGAGAAGGAGCTGAAGCCGCACAAGCTCCTCGACGACGGCATTTACGACATCGATCAGTGGAACGAGGAGTACTGGAAGCGTTTTCAGAACATGCTGAAGTGGACGGCCAAGCACGAGATCTTCGTGCAGATCGAGGTCTGGGACCGGTTCGACTACTCGCGACAGAACTGGGACATCAGTCCGTGGAACCCCGGCCAGAACAAGAACTGGTCCTACGAAGAGACCGGTTTTGCAGAATCGTACCCGGACCATCCGGGCAAAGACCAGCACCCGTTCTTCCACACCATTCCGGGCATGGCGCCGTACCAGCCGAAATACGACTTGATCCGGAAGTATCAGGAAACGTTTGTCGAGAAAATGCTGTCGTACAGCCTCCCGTACGGGCATGTGCTCTACTGCATGAACAACGAGACCTCGACGGCGTACACCTGGGGCCAGTACTGGATCGACTTCATCAAGGCCAAGGCCGCGGAACAGAAGGCCACCGTCTTCACAACGGACATGTTCGACGACGCGTTCAAGGGGGCGGAGGCGGAACACACGCCGATGCTCTTCGATGATCCCGAACACTACATGTTCGCGGACATCTCGCAGGTGAACAGCCGCAACTTCGATCAGATGCACTGGGACCAGTTGCGCTGGCTGATCGAACACGTGAACGAGAAGCACCCGCGGCCGAGCAACCACACGAAGATCTACGGCAGCGGCTACGCCACCTTCGGGACGGGCGGGCCGGAGGACGGCATCGAGCGGTTCTGGCGCAACATCCTGGGCGGCTCCGCCAGCTCACGGTTCCACCGGCCGGACTCCGGCAACGGGCTGAACGACCGGGCGAAGGCCTGCATCAAGGCGGCCCGCCTGCTGGAGGAACGGATCAAGTTCTGGGACATCACCCCGCAGATGGACCTGCTCTCGGACCGCAAACCCAACGAGGCCTACCTGGCCGCGAAGCCGGGCGAGCAGTACGCGCTCTACTTCCCGAACGGCGGCGCCGTGAAGCTGGATCTGTCGAAAGCGCCGGGCACCTTCGAGGTGACCTGGATCAGTGTTTCCATGGGCAGGCCCGTTCAGTCCGCGCAGACGCGCGGCTACAAGCTGATGGAGCCGACGCTGGAGGGCGGCAAGGTCGTGGACATGACCGCGCCCTACAAGGGGGGGTGGGTCGCCGCGCTGGTGCGGAAGTAGAAGAGCCGTCCTTGGCGCGCCGTAGCCAGGGACGCGACCACGGCCCGGCTCTTCCTCTCGGCGGTTCACCGTGAACGACACGCCGTGCCGCCGCGTGCTTCCGGGCCTTCGGCCCGGGGGAAGCGGCGAGGTGCCTTCGCCCAGAGGCTACGGCGGCCCAGGGACGCCGCTTCTACTCCGCCTCCAGCCACACGCGCCCGCGGTAATGCACCGTGCCGGCCAGGCTGGTGTTGGTGTACACCACGGTCTGATTCTGGCCTGGGATACGGGTGTATCCCGGGACGGATACCCAGGCGGCGTCGGCGTCGGCGACCGCGCATTGCTCCAGCCGATACCGGCGTTCGAGTCCGCTGTACCCCGCGCCGGAGGCTTCCCTGGCGAGGAACGAGACGAGCAGGGCGCCGCCCGAGAAACTGAGGTCGAGCCCGAAGAAACTTGCGGCGTTCGAGGGCGCCGTGCCGGCGATGTACTCCTCGACGTCGAGCGCGCCGTCGCCGTCGAGATCGCCCGTGCCGGACGAGCCGGTCCCGCCCAGGTTGGCCGTCTCCCAATCGTCGGACATGCCGTCCCCGTCGCCGTCGGCCCCGGCGCCGAGGAAACTGCCCTCCAAGACGGTGAGTGCCGCGTCGAGCAGCGCGTCACCGCTCGTGAGCCCGTAGTTGAACAGCTGGACGGCGAGCACGTTGCTGTACCCCAGCGCCGGGATCTCGCCGCCGACGAGGCTGCGGGCGTACGATGCCGAGGCCGCCGTGACATAGCCGGTGCAGGTCGTGTCGTGGGCAAGAAACGTGCCGGGCGCGCCCTGCACATTGACCCGCGCGATCTCCTCGCCGTTCAGCCAGGCGATGAACCCGTCGTCGTAGTCGACATTGAGCGCGAGCGTGCTGACCAAAGCGGGGTTCGCCACGGCGAACGGCCGCCGCAGGAACACGGAGGCATAGCTGTTGAGCATGTCGCCGAGCGTGGTACCGTAGGCGAGGGACCCGTACCCGAACGGCGCGGCGCCGGTCGACCAGCCGGAATCGTCGAACGCGGCCCTGCGCCAAGCCGTTGCCGGCTCGGACGCCTCGGCCGTGCCCTTACGGTAACGCCAGCCGCCGCCCTTCTCGACCTTGGTCACGTTCACCTGACCGACCGGCACATCGGCCACCAGTTCGACGTCCATCACGATGTCACTGCTGGTCGGACTGATCTGGTGAATTTCGACAGCCAGTACGTTTTCGCCGATGAGCAGTAGGCCTGTGAGCGCCGAGACATCATACGCCTCGTACAGGTTCCGGGAACCGTCCTGTACGGTGGCCGTGGTGCTTGCGCTGACCGTGCCGGCCGGCATGCCGCCGCGCGCCAGCTCCTGCCCGTTCAGGTAGGCGACGAACCCGTCGTCGTACAGCGCGTTCAGGACCAACCCCTGCACGTCGGCGGGGGCGCACCCCAGGTTGAATCGCGTTCGGAAATAGGTGGTGATGTGTTTGTCGTTCGGATCGGCGCCGTAGGAAACGACTGTTGTCACGCCGGCTCGCGAGTCCGGATAGCCGAGCCCGGCCGGCCCCTGCGCCCAGCCGCTGTCGTCGTAGGGGGCCGTGCGCCAACCCGTGCCGAGATCGGCACCGGAGTCGCTGTACGCCCAGGCAACGCCCTTCGCCACCACCGGGACCGACGTCGCCGCCTCGAGCGCGCGTAGCATGAGCGCATTGGCGTAGAACTTGCTGTCGTTGTCCGACAGCGTGACGGTGAACGCGCCGTCGGCGCCGGGATCGATCCCGGTGAACCGTGCCACATGGCCGTTGACGGTGTTGTAGCCGTTGCAGACCGCGGTGGTGTCGTTCGACACCGTAGTGGTGGTCACGGTGGTTCCCGCCGAACTCGTATTCCGGAAGCCGGGCTCCACGCCCGCGAGCCGCACCGCGGTCATCCGATCGGTGTAGTTGGTCTCCCCGCGGTTGCCGAACACGGCGAACTCATAGCGCAGCCCGGTGTCAAGCCCGGTGAAGGACAGGACGAGATTGGCGGGATTGTACGAGAGCAGGCCCGTCAGGCCGACCTGGCCGTCGGCCATGAAGATGTCGTACGCATCCGTGCCGGGCTGCGGTCCGATTCCCTGGAACGTAATCGGGGCCGACCCGCCGCTCACCGAGAGGGAGACCGGCGTGGCCTGGCCCGAGCTGTAGTCCAGCAGCAGGCCGCTCTGGTCTCTGGTGTAACTCGTGATGTTCTGCGCGGGCTCGCCCGCAACCCAGCACAGGTCGTTGTAGGCGACGAACCGTTGATCGTTGTCCGTAATGGTGTAGGTGTGGGTCGACGGCGCGCCGAGCACGGCGTTCTGCGGGTTGCTCAGGCCAAGCACGACGGTCTCATTGCCTTCTTCGTCCGTGTCGTCCCGGACGGTCAGCGAGATCGACTTCGCGGTCTCGCCGGGCGCGAAGGTGAGGGTTGCCGGTGTCAAGGTGTAGTCGGTGCCGGCGGAGGCCGTGCCGCCGGTGGACGCATAGTCAACCCGGATCGGCTGCGTGGACGGCGCGCTCAAGCGGACGGCGACCCAGACGCTGGCCTGGGCTTCCGAGCCGCTTGCGCTTGATGCCTCGAAAGCGACCTGGATGTTCGGAGTCAAGCCGGAATCGACATTGGAGTAATCGGAGTCGCCGTACGCGTTGCCTGCACGGACCCGGTAGTCGTACAGCGTGCCCGGGGTCAGGCCGGTATCGGTATGGACCGTGACGTCGGCGGCGACCGTCGCGACGGCCGCTTCCCAGACGCCGCCGCTGATGCGGCGGTCGATCGTGAAGCCGGTCTCGTTCCCGCTGCGGTCTTCCCACGTGAGCCGCGCGGCTGTCGGCGCGGTCGCCGTCACCGCCAGGTTCGTCGGGGCGGCGGGCGGGCCGTCAAGGGTGGCGGCGGCGGCGACGGCCGAGTAGGGCGAATTGCCGTCGGCGTTGTAGGCTTTCACCCTGTAGTAGTAGGTCGTGCCCACAGCCAGGCCCGAATCGGCGTACGCGGTCGTGTTCGCGCCGGGCTGTCCGATCCGGTCCCAAACGCCGGTACCACTCATGCGGCGGTCGATCTTGAACCCGTCCTCGTTGTCGCTGGTATCGGACCAGCTCAGACTGATGCGGGTCTGCGACAAAGCCGCGGCGGCCAGATTCGCCGGCGCCGCGGGCGGGTTGCCGATCGAGGCCATGGCACGCAGTTGCGCGGCGAAGAACAGGTCGCTGCTGGCCGGGTCGGATTGGTGCACGTCCACGGCGAGCACGTTGCGGCCCTGCACCAGCTTGTCGGTATGCGAACTGAGGTCAAACGGCTCGTAGTCGGCGGCGGTGTGGCTCACGGCCAGGGTTCCGTAGCTGATCGTGCCGGCCGGCAGCGATGCGCGGGCGACTTCGTAGCCGTTGAGGTAGGCGACGAACCCGTCGTCATACTTCACCCCCAGCGCGAGGTTCGTCACGGCCGCCGGCGCGATGCCCAACTCGAACGTGCGGCGGAAATAGACGGTGACGGGCTTGGCGTTCGGATCGTCGCCGTAGGAGATGAGGGTGTCCAACTCGGGGTAGGCGTCCGCATCGGCGTAGCCGAGCGGCGCGTTGCCGTCGGCCCAGTACGAGGTGTCGTAGTCCGCCGCCCGCCAGCCCGTTCCGAGATCCTCGCCCCGGTCCTGGTAACGCCAGCCGGCACGCGGGCAAACCAGCATGCCGCCGTTCGGCTCGCCGGGCGTGCCGCCTGCCGCCGCGCTCGCCGACCAGTTCGCCGGGTCGTTGCCGTAGCCGTCTTCGGCCAAGCGCTCGAGTGAAGGCCCGTCGCCGTCGGCCGACTCGGGCCACGGGCTGTTGTCGTCGTACTGGACGCGGTCGACGAGGATCCAGGGCACCCCTTCCGGATCCGGCGCGTCCGGACGCCAGAGCTTGACGCTCTCGCCGCCGTTGTTCAGGCGGCCGGCGTAGGGGCCGAAGATCCGCACGCCGGCCGGCACGTCCGGGTACACGGCGCGGAAGGCCGCCTCGTTGGTGGGCGCGACCAGCACGTATTCGCGGGCGTCGAGCGTGGTTCCGGCCGGGAACGCATACTCGACGGCGGCATCCAGCCGCCAGGTGTGGGTGGGAGCTGCGGTATCGTACAGCGCGACGGGCCCGTCGCTCACGTTGCGCAGTTCGACATATTCCAGACTCCCGTCGACGGGATGATACATGATCTCATTGATCACCACCGGCCCAACACGCGGGTAGGCGTTGGCGCTGCCCAGCGTGTCCGGCACGGATTGCTCGACGAAATCCACGCTGCCGTCGCTCGTCGTGTGGCGGCCGAACGCCGCGCCGTTGGCGGAGCCGCCGAACCGCGCCTCGGCCAGGACCTGCAGGTTGCCCGCGCCGTCCCACTTCGTGAGGTACACCTGATCGCCGTGCGACGAGAGCGCGAAGCAATTCGGATCATTGGTGTCGGTATTGAAGTCCGTTTCGTCGAACACGATATAACCGCCCGCCGCCAGCACGGTCCCGGCGGTGATGGGGTACTTGCGGTAGTCCACCGCGCTGTCGCTGAGGTACCAGCCCCCGATATCGGCGGGCGCCGTACCGGCGTTGTGCAGCTCGATCGTGTCGGTCTGGGGCAGGTCCGTATGCGCAAGCGCCTCGCTGATCACCACGCGGTACGGCGCGCCGTCGTCGTAGCCGGGCGAGCCGCCGATCAGGTTCGAGGCACGCCAGTTGGCCGGGTCGTCGGGGTCGGCGTCGGGATCCACGACCGTCAGCGAATAGCCGGCCCCGTCCGCCGGCTCGGGCCAGGGCGCCTTGTCGTTGTACGGCACGGCGGTTACGGTCCGCCCTTCGCAGTCGAGCAGGGCGAGCCGCTCGCCGCCGTTGTCGAGCCGGCCTTCGTACTGGCCGAACAGGGCGGCCTGCGACCGGGCGTTGGGGTAGCGGTTGGTGAACAGCGCCTCGTTGGCGACCAGCAGCGCCACGGCGCCGGCCTCCAGCTCGGCGCCGGGCGCGAACGTGTAACGCACGCCTTTGAACGTCATCTCGGAGAGCCCGCGTGTGGAAGAGCCGGTGTTCTTGAGCTCGATGAACTCGTAGTCGCCGCCGCCGAGCGGGTTGTACAGGATCTCGGTGATCCGGATGCGGCTGTAGTGCGCGGTATAGTTGTAGGTGGCCGCGTGAACGGCGCTCCAGGTGGTCGCCGTCTTGCAGACCCGCGCCTTGACGTGCGTGGTGCGTGAAAGGGTCAGGGGGCCGCTGTAAGCCGTGCCGGCGACGACGCCGCCCGACGCGCGCGGGTCGCGCCCGTCGGTCGTGTAGGTCACCGCGCCGCTGCCGTTCGGATTGGACATCGTCAGCTTGAACCCGCTCCCGATCACGCCGCCGTGCGTGCTGAAGACCGGCGGGTCGACGGTCGGATAGTAGCCCTGCGCGCGCAACGCGGCCAGGAACCGGGCCACGTTGCCCGACACGAAGCCGCGCACGTCGTCGACCGCGCCCGTCCAGTGCGCGTCCCGCGCGTAGGGCGGCGGCGGCGTGGCCGGGTTCGGCGCCAGCGAGCCGTCGGGTTGCTTCAGGACCGGGTCGGGATAACAGTCGCCCCAGCGCGCGGATTCGCACACGACCGCGTCACGGATGTACGCCGTAGCGGTGTCCCACCGCTGCGTGAGCGCCGCCTCCACAAGCGCGCCGTCATTGAAGCAATGCGCATAGACGCGGTCGGCAAAGAGCGTCATGAACTCCCCGTTGCGCCGCACGGAATGCCAGAGCCTGACCAGCGCGCTGCTGCCGCTCGCGCCCACCCGGAAGTCGGGAGAGACCCAGGCCGTCTGGTCCAGCATATTGAAGGAACCTTCCGCGTCCCATACGAAGAATCTGGCGGGCCCGGGCGGGCTATTCCGCATGCCGGCGTACCAGTTGTTTCCCGGCCAGTCCCGGGTGCCCATGAACCAGAGCAGAACCAGGTAATCGCTGTACGGCGTGACGTCGAGATACTGCTTCATCTCCGCATAGTTGGCGGCCACGGTCATGTCACGACTGCGAAGCGTCGAGACCAGGTAGTTCCACCGGGCGGGGTCGCCGCTGATCGCGCCGCCGTGATTCACCGCGAACCAGTCATCGTGTTCGCCGCCGAAATAGTCGGAGGCGAACCACGCGTCCGGGCGTTCGACGGGGTTGTACAGGCCCCAGTACATGCCGTTGATGTACAGATGCATGAAGGTGCCGTGCACGCCCTGCCCCGTCATCGCCGTCTGGCTGGCGCGCACCCACTCGTCACGCGTGTAGGCAACGCTTTCGGAGTTCCAGGGCGAGGCCCAGCACTTGTTCATGCCCGCGCGCAGCACGATGCGGTCGAACCGCTCGGTCGCCGAATCCGCCCCCAGCGGCGCGTCCTTGAAGAAGGGCTTCTTCAGTTTGGAGACGCCAAACTCGCCCTTGAACTCGAGCCGGAGGGAGCGCTTGTCCGTCACGCGCGCGTGGCGCTGGATTCCGCAGTCGACCTGGAAGCTGTCCTGCGGCGCGCCGGGGTAGATCAGCTCGACGGAAGTCGGCAATTCGGGTTTGTAGTCCACTGCGTCCGCCAGCGCCTCGATGCCGAAGACGGAGTTGGACCCCACAAACATGTCGGCCTTGTCCATCACGATCGAGAGCGTGGGGACGGCCTTGAGCGCACCGGCGATCATGCCGCTGTAGGCCGGGTCGTTCACGATGTCCGGATCCATTCCGTGATCGGCCGGGATGGGCGTATGCCCGCCGTAGTCGCCGTAACCCAGTGCACCCCAGCTGTGGTTGCCCCAGGTCGACGGATAGCCGGGAGGAACGGTCTGGGGCTGAGCCAGCACGTGTTCCGCGAAGAGGTAGGTGTGCGTATCCACGTCGGTGGGCTCATACCCGTCTTTGAACGCCGCGGCGCGCAGGCACCGGGTCGTGGCGATATGAAGTACGATATTGGTGCCCCCCGCCGTTCCGTACGAGGCGCTCGGAGCCGTGCCGTCGGTCGTGTAACGAATCGTCGCGCCGGCGGTGGCGGTCGAAATCGTCACGTCGAACGGCGCCTCGTAGAAACCGCGGTCGCGGCTGAATTTCGTGTCGGCCACCCGCCGGAACCAGGTCAGTTCCAGATCGAACTTGCAGTCCGAGCCCGCAAGGGAGTTGTTGAACACCTGCACGGCCAGCACGTTCGGCCCCGGTTCAAGCGCCTCCGCTCCGTCCGCCAGTTCCTCGGGCTCGTACACGCCCGGCGCGTTCTCGCCGTCGGCCAGCGAGTTGTACACCGGGGTCCCGTCCGGTTCGTTGGCGTCGAGCACCCGTTGACCGTTGATCCAGATGATGAAGCCGTCGTCATAGTCCACGCCCACCCGCAGCCGCATGTCCGCCGGAATCGCCTCGACGGTGAAAGCCTGGCGCAGGAACATGCTGGAATAGGAGCCCTGCATGTCCGAGAAGGTCGTGTTCAGACCGGAAACCCCGTAGCCGAAAGGCGCGGTGCCGGTCGACCAGGACGAATCGTCAAAATCCGGATTGCGCCACTCATCCCGCGGATCGCTCGCCTCCGCCGTGCCCTTGCGAAAACGCCACCCACCCGATGCACGCGCTACGAGAGGCGCATCCGGCGAAAACGGAACCGGGCTGCCCGGCGGTTGGTCCGCGGCAACGTGCGCGGGAAGGCCCCATAGGCAAAGCAGTGCGCCCCCAACCCTCACGACGCGGCCCGGCCAAGCTGTCACCATTCGGTTCATCATCGTCCGTCCCCTCTGAGCCGACACATGCGTTTCATCTAGCGCTCAGCCATTCCATGACTGAGCACGAACCATGCCAACAGGCCCCGGTGCCGGGCCTCTCCGCCGTACTACAACATCTGGCACCGTAACACGACTTCCCGCACCGAATATCGGCATGAATTCGCAATTCTGAGACACGGATTTTAGAAACTGCGAAACCGATGAGGCCGGGGGGCCGGCAATGAAATTGCGTACGATCTCCTGCGGCATAAGCGCGCGGGCATAGATGGCCAGGAGAAAGATGTCGCCCTGCCATCCGCGATCCAGGTCACCGTTACGGTTGCCGACACCGAGCACGCAGTCGGGGTACCATGCCGTGGGCCCGGAGCTGTCCAGGCTTCCGCCTTCGGGTTTGTGGGCTTCGAGTTGGCCGTTGACGTAGATCCGCATGCCGCCCGCCGGGCTGTAGGTGCAGACGATATGCTGCACGTTGTCGATAGTCTGCAGCGGGTTGCTGGTTGTGCTGACGTGTGAGAAGAGGCTTCGGGTACGGGACGTCCGCACGCGGAAATTGACATTGGCGCCGGGGGTATTTCCGCCGACTTCCCCGTGGCAGACCGCCCAGTTCAGCGCGGCATCCAACTTCCCTCTCTGGCCGGGTGCGTCGAGCACGACGATACGGGTGGGGCCGAGCTGAATGGGCGCGCTGGGTCTGAGCCAGGTCTCTACGGTCAGTTCATCGCTGCCGGTGCAAGCGGCGTAGAGTCTGCGCGGTGTGCGCGGCGTGGCGGCGACGACGCGGTGTTCACCGGTCGGGAACGAGAGCCCGCCGCCCTTGAGCCAGGCCCACCGTTCGCCGACGATCTGGAGGGGCAGCGGATCGTCTGATCCCGACACATCGGGCACGATCGACCCGCGTTGTTCGAGGAAGGTGTACAAGGCGAGCAACCCCTCCCCCACCCGCCCGGCGCCAGCCCGCTGCAGCCGCCCGATCGTCGGCTCCGGTCCGGCGCCGACGCTGGCATAGAAGCCGGCCTGGGCGAGCACCGACTTGCCGCTGGACCTGGCGGTGAATTTGACGACCGCTTCCTCGACCTCGACACGGGTCTCAGCGGCGCTGACGGTGACGAGGAATCGCGTGCCGACAGCCTGCACGATGGCGTGCGGGGTAACAAAGAGCGGCTTACGTGCGGTGGTACGGCTTATGGCGACCTGCACGGCGCCGTGCGTGAGCAGCAGCGCCTCACCCGGGCCCACAGGGGCAGGCGCTGTCGTATGCAGGGCCAGTTCGGTGTTGCCTCTGACGCCGAGTTGCACAGCCTCGCCGTACACGATGAGCGCCGAGCTGGCGGCGCCTTGCGTGATCAGTTTCTGATCAGCGTACAGAGCCTGATTCACCCGCGCGGGCACGTCGATTTCGGCATGGCGCACCGTCACGGTGCCCCGCACATCCTGCACCGAGGCGACGGCCCGCGTGGGGCCCGGAACCGGGCGGAGACGCTTCAACTGCACGTTGACGAGCAAGCCGACTCCTAGAAGAACGGCCGCCGCGGCGACGGTCATGCGCCAGCGCCGGAAGGAAATGCGCCTCGCATCGAATTCCGGCAGCCTGGACTCCGCCGATCTGGGCTGAGCCGTCTCGCGGCCGATCTGCTCCGCCATACCCGGGCGGCTCGGCATGGCCCCGACGCGGGCCAGCAGCAGGCTGTGCATCGCCGCCTGTCGCCGGAGTTCGACCCCGAATTCCGGGCGCTGCTCGACAAGACGCGCCCACTCCGTCTCTTCGGCCGGTGACGCCGTGCCCCGCAGCAGACGTTCGCCCAGTTCGATGTGCCGGTCGTCAGCCATTGGCCGCCTCCCGGCACTGGAGGGTTTGTTGAATGCAGCGGTGCAGATTCCGGCGCGCACGCCAGACCGTCTGAAAGACCGATTTCTCCACGACCGCCAGCTTCTGCGCAATTTCCTTGGCCGTCGCACGCGCCATGTAGAACAGGTCCACCACTTTCCGTTGGTTCTCCGGCAGCCGGCCCAGACACTCGTCGAGCGCGCGCAACCGGTCGTCCCAGCGCTCGTCCGAGGCGGGGCTGTCGAACAGAGCGAAGACCTCGTCGATGTCATTTCCGGCAACCAGACATTCGCGATGCCGGCGCCGCTTCTTGAGCCAATTGCCGGCCAGTTTCCGCGCAATCCCGCGCAGCCACGCCCCGATCGACCGTTCCGGATCGAAGGTGTGCATCCGGCGGTGGGCGGTCACGAAAACGTCCTGAGTCAGATCCAGCGCGGCCTCCCAATCCCCGACCACGCTGTGCAGATAGGCGGTAATCATGCGGTTATGCTCGCGAAAAATCAGCTCAAATGCCCTGTCCCGGATCATGGATTCGCCCTTTCCTCAGGTGTATTGTCCGCCCTTATCCAGACTTCTACACGATATGGGACAGGAATGCAGGCAAAACCCACAAGGCGGCCGGGGCCGCAACCGAAGGCCAGAGCCGCCCTGAGCGGGTGGCGGCCCCGGCCAGCCAAAGGTCGCAGGTCAAAGGTGAAGGTGCCCGGGCGGGTATTCCGCTTCCTACCTGCGACTTTCGACCTTCGACCTTCACGGCCTCAGCCTGCCGCCGATCTCCGCGCTCCGAAATTCCTTGTTTTCTGTCACGGAGACGGCAGGATGAGGCACTAACATAGGTGGGCTCGGCGGACATGTACGTGCGGAATTGACGCCGGCGGGGGGCGGCGGGAAGCGAGAGACATCCATGGATGAGCGGGAATACGAACTGCTGCAGACGTTCGTGCGGACGGGGTCCGAGGCCGCCTTCACGGAGCTGGCAAACCGTTATGCGGGCCTCGTGCAAGGCGCGGCCATGCGGATGCTGGGCGATCATCACCTCGCGGAGGACGCCGTCCAGGTCACGCTCGTGATTCTCGCGCGCAAGGCCGCGGAACTGAGCCGGAAGGTCATGCTCGGCAGCTGGCTGTGGCAGACGGCGACGCTGGTGTGCCGGAACATGAAGAGAACAGAAGCCAGACGCAAGCGGCGCGAAGCGGCCGCGGTCGTCGGGCAGGAGATAGCGATGGCGCTGCGCAGCGAAGCGAAACGGGCCTGGGCCGCCGTGCAGCCGTATCTCGACGAAGGGCTGGCGCGACTGCCGGCCAAGCCGCGCGAAGCGCTGGTGGCGCGGTATCTGGTCGGGAAGAGCACGCGCGAAATCGCGCGCGAGCTGGGGATCCGAGAGAACACAGTGGCGGTGCGAATCCACACGGGCGTGCGGCGGCTGCGCGCATTCTTCGACGCCAGAGGCGTACGGGTGTCGGGCGGGCTCCTGATCGTGTTGCTCGGCCGGGAAACCGCGGCGGCCGCGCCGGCGGCGTTGCCCGGCGCGGTTGCCGCCGCGGCGGCCGGTGCGGAAGCGGCCAAGGCGCTGACGCCGGCGGCGCGGCTGCTGCTCGCCCGGGCCCTGCGCGCGATGCTGTGGGCGAAAGTGAAGGTGGCGGCGGTTTCCACCGCCGGCGCCGTTGCCGCGGTCGGGGCCGTCACGTACGTCGCGCCGCTCGTGATCCGGCATTCGCCGCCCGCACCGCCGGCGGCGGCCCCGACCATGCCTGTACCGCCCGCCCCCGCCCGTTCTCAGACGGCCTGCTACCTGATCCGCGGCGGCGATGTGATGCGGGACTTTCCGGCTTTCGCGGAGCGGGACGACGTGGCCGGGGTCCAGAAGGGATACACCTGGCGCCATCTCGAGCGGAGCGAAGGTGTCTACGATTTCACGGAGATCGAGACGGACCTGGCGCGACTGAAGGCGCACGGCAAACGGCTGATGTTGCACGTGGCCTACAACAGCGGGCGGCCGGATCTGCCGCCGGGCGCGCCCGACTACGTCAGGAGCGATGCGAGATACGGCGGGTCCTCCACGTACCACGGCTCCTACGAGCGGCCTGTGGGGACCGGCGGCTGGCTGCTGTGCATCTGGCACCCGCAGGTCCGAGCCCGGGTCACCGCCCTCTACGCGGCGCTCGGCAAACGGTTCGAGGACGAGCCGGCCGTCGAAGGGGTCGTCCTGCCCCAGACGTCGACCGGCCGGCCGGAACGCGGCTACGGCTACACGGTCGGGGGCGAAATGCAGGCGTTCAAAGAGCTCGCGCTGGCCGCCCAACGCGCGTTTCCCGACAAAGTCGTCCTGCAGACGATCAACGCGGCAACCTTCAAGTTGTCCGATTACACAGCCTGGGTGGTGGACCAAGGGATCGGGTTGAACTGCTTCTTCCTGAAGGAGAGTTTTGACTGGGGGCGCGACATGCATGAGGCGCATCGGTTGTGCGCGGCCTACCGCACCCGCGTGCCGATCGCTATCGCGCTCGACTACGGCGCGTTTCAGGATGAACCGGAGCCGGCGCGAACGGAGCATATGCGGCAACTCTACCGCAAGGCCTTCGAAACCGTCGCTCCGCGCTACATTCTTGTCGAGTGGCGGCAGAAGGAGTTTGCCGGAATCGTGGCGCCGCTCGTGCGGAAAATGGCGCTAACAAGGGAGGTCGCAGCGGACATATACGACCAGAAATAGGGGCACAGGCCGTTCAGCCTGACGGCACGGCCGCGGGGGTGCTGCCGCGCAACGATAGATCGAACCGAACGAAGGAGGGACGAAGATGCAACGGTTTCGTCTATACGCGGTCGTCCTGGCGGGTGCGGTAATTGGGCTGCCAGTGAATTCCCGGTCTGAGCTGGCCGTCTACCCGGCGCCGGGCAGCCTCTCGAACGTCGAACACCTCTACAAGAGTTCCCGGTATGCCGTCGAGGTGGACGGCCGGTCCTGCTTCGTGTACGAGACGGACGACTACTGGCCGGGCAGCCCGTCGACCCGGCCGGACTCCGCGTCGTTCGCCTGCTTCTCCTTCCGCAACCAGTCGGTCACGGTGAAGGTGACGTGCAACTTCACCGTCCGATCCGTGCTCATCCGGCCGAAAAGCGACAACGTCTCGTTCACCCGCAGCGGCAACACGATCACCTTCACGCTTTCGCAGCCGAAAAAGCTCTGCGTGGAGGTGAACGATCGCAAGCGGCCTCTGTTCATCCTGGCGGACGAACCGGAGACGCCGGACACGTCCGCGCGCCACTATTTCGGGCCTGGCGTGCATGACATCGGTCCCGAATACCCGATCGCGGCGAATCAGCGTGTCTATATTGCCGGCGGCGCCGTGGTGGAAGGCACGCTGCTGTTGAAAGGGGACAACATCAAGGTGCGCGGCCGCGGCATCCTCAGTGCCGGCCAGTGGACGGCCGAGCAAGCCGAGAACATCCTCCGCAACACGGGCTACTACGACGCCCATGAGTATTCGGGTATCGTCCTGCTCAACTCGCCGGGCGCCAATCTGGGCCGGGTCGGCCGGAACCTCGTCGTGAGGAACGTGAAAATCATTTGCTGGCTCGGCTTGACCGACGGGCCCCATCCTGAGGGAGGTCTGATGGAGGACTGTTTCCTGTTCAACAACGATGACACGCTGGCCAGCAGCTGGGGCAGCCACACCGTGATCCGCAAGTGTGTGGTCTGGAAGGGCCCGTACGGCCGGCCCATCACCACGCTGAACGGGGGAACCGCCAACCAGACGGACTGTCTGTTCGAAGACATCGACATCATCGGCGACGAGGGGATCGTGCAGGAGCGCAGCGCGATGATCGCCTCCTACCGCATTCACGGCGACGGGGCACGCGGCTACAAGAAGAACTTCACCTTCCGCAATATCCGGATCGAAGAGCCGCGCGTGGCGCCGCTGCTCTTCCTGCATGCCGACGGCTACCTCATCGAGAACTTCACCTTCGAGAACATCAGCGCCGAGGGCCAGGAGAGCTGGGAAGGCATCGTGCGAACATCGAACGGCGGCACGATCAACGGGCTGCATTTCAAGTCGCTCTCGCTCGGCGGCAAGACGATCTCGAGCCTGGCGGCGGCCCACATTCAGAGCAGCGGCACGATCCGCAACGTGACGTTCGAGGGCGGCGGCGTGCCCGCGGCGCCGAGCGCGCTCACCGCCCAGGCACGCGCCGGCGGCGAGGTGCGGCTCGCCTGGCGCGACAACAGCGCCGACGAGGCCGGCTTCAAGATCGACCGCCGCCAGAGCGGCACCGATGCCTGGGTTCGCATAGCCACGCCCGGCGCCGACGCCACGACCCACACCGACACCGGGCTCGCGCCCGAAACCCGGTTCTACTACAAGGTCAAGGCCTACAACGCCGCCGGGAACTCACCCTACTCCGAAGTCGCCGACGTCACCACGACGCCGCTCCCGCCGGCCGCCCCGGCGAATCTCGCCGCGCGCGCCGCGGGCTCCACCCGCATCGAGCTGAGCTGGGCCGACCGCAGCAGCAACGAGACCGGCTTCAAGATCGACCGCCGCCAGAGCGGCACCGATCCCTGGGTCCGCATCACCACGACCGGCGCCAACGCCACGACCTGCTCCGACACCGGGCTGCGGCCGGACACCCGGTTCTACTACCTGGTCAAGGCAACGAACGCCGGCGGCGATTCCGACTATGCCGAAAGAGCCGACGCGCGGACCTGCGACGGCATCGGGACCGGCGCCGTGTGGCGCTACCGCAAAGGCACCGCCGAGGCGTCCGAACCGCCTGCGGCCTGGCGGCAGCCCGAGTTCGACGACGCCGGCTGGGCCGAAGGGCCCGGCCCGATCGGCTACAGCGACTATGCCGCCGGGCTCGGCACGGAGCTGCCCGACATGCAGGGCAGCTACACCTGCGTGTTCCTGCGCCGCGCCTTTACCGTCGCCGAGCCCGCGGCCGTCGGCGAGTTGCAGCTCACGGCCGACTACGACGACGGGTTCGTCATGTGGATCAACGCCGCGGAAGTGGCGCGCGTGAATGTGCCGGGCGGGATCGGAAGTGCCGTGCCCTGCAAGGCGACCGCCACCGACAACCAGCAGGCTTCCTGGACGGCCTCGCTGAACAGCGCGGAGATGCCGGACCTCAGGCGTGGCCAAAACGTGATCGCCGTGCAACTGTTCAACCGCTCGTTGAGCGGTTCGGGCGACTGCTTCTTCGACGGTTCGTTATCCGTAATGCGTTATGCGTTCTCCGAGGCAGAGGATGCCGATCAGGACGGCATGCCCGACTCATGGGCGGGTGTGTATCTGTCCGATCTGTCGGATCCGGCGGATCGGTCCGAGTCGGCCGACCCGGACGCCGACGGGCTGTCGAACCTGGCCGAATACATCGCGGGGACAGACCCCGTGGGCTCCGAAGACACGTTTCGGGCCGGCGTCAAGCTGGTGACCGGCCAAGTGGTGGTTGCGTTCCCAACCGTGCCCGCCACGGGGACGGGGTATGAGGGGCTTGTGCGGCACTACTCGCTGCAACACCGGCTGCCGAACCACGAGGCGCAATGGCTGCCTGTGACGGGCTACGCGGATCTGGTCGGCGAGGGCCAACTGGTGCGCTACAGGCCCGAAACCGATGGCGGACCTCGCCTCTACCGGGTTCGGGTGTGGTTGGAGTAGCGCAGGCATTCCTGCCTGCGCTCCCTGTGCTCTGGCATACCAAAGAAACGTCGATACACAAGTTTGATGGAGGAGTTCCCCTCAAGGGAGAGGCTGGCGCGACGAGGACGTTTCGCCGACGCTGGCCGCCGGGAACGCGGGCAGGAATGCCCGCGCTGCTTCAGATACTCGCAAATGCGTGTATGTTGACCGAAAAACCGCTAACATCCGCCCGGCGGGCGGACATATACGGGTAAATCAAAGGTTTCAGCCCCGTTTCCGCCCAAATCCGTGCATTCGCAGGAGACACATCATGAATGGAAAAACACCGATGATCTGCATCGCCGCCGCAATCCTGCTCGGCAGTCTCTCAGCCGAAGCTGCCGACGACCTGCAAGCCAGAAAGCGCGCCATGCTCGAACGCGTACGAGACGTGCTGCCGGACGAACTCGCGAAAGACAGAAGCTGGTTCGACAAGCTGAGCGAGACGCATGGCGACATGATCCGGGACGGGTTTCTGGACGTCACACTCTACGACGGGTGGCAAGGCAATCCCGTGGACCCGACCGGCAGGAAAGACTCACTGAAGGCGTTGCAGAAAGCGATCGTCGACGCGCGGGACAAGGCGTTGGTCGCCTTCTTCCCGTCCGGAACCTACCTGGTCTCCGACACCTTGAACTGCATGAAAAAGATTACGGCGGTCCGGAAATGGAAGAACGGAACGCTGAAATGGATGACCTGGGAAGGCAAGAAGATCCCGAACCTGATCGGCTCGACCCAGGGCAAACGGCCGGTGATCAAGCTCACGGACCGTGCCGACGGATTCGACAACCCGGAAGATCCGAAGCCGGTCGTGATCGTGTGGACCCAATTCGAAGGCGAGATCACGCGGATCAAGCCGCGCGACGCCCTGAAACAGCACGGGAACGGGTTCTACATGGTCTATCGCGGAATTGACATCGATATCGGTAAGGGCAATCGAGGCGCTGTCGGCCTGTGCATGACGGGCGCACAGGGCTGTTCCATCGAGGACTGCCGCGTCAATGCCGAAGGCGGCTTCGCCGGCTTCTACTTCACGCCAGGCGCAGGCGCCGGCGTGGCGAACATCGAGGTCGACGGCGGCGACTATGGGCTGTACGCGCCGAACAATCCGCCGAGCGCGGTCATCGCCGGCGGGATCTTCCGAAACCAGGCCGTGGGCAGCTTCCTGTGTTCCTCCTTCACGCACGTCGGGTTCGTCGGCTGCACGTTCATCAGGAAAGAAGCCCCGCTCGTGTCCCTGCCGACATACAACTGGTGCACGGTCGGCGGCGGGTTCTTCATGAAAGATTGCCGGATCGAGATCGAGCGGAAGAACGGACGCGCCGTGATCGACAACGCGGTCGGCCAACTCGTTCAACTCAAGGACGTCTACATCCGGGGTGCCGAGTATCTCGTTGAGGACAAGACCGGCAAGCGGCTCCCCTGCGCCGCCCCCTGGACGCACGTGGCGGAGTACGCGAGCCTCAAGAAGAACACCCATATGATCGTGAACGGGCGGCAGATCAACGAAGAGTACGTCCGTTGCGGCCCGAACCCGGCCGGCCCGCCGGCCGACCTGATGTCCCGGCACATCTGGACGCAGTTGCCCTCCTTCGAAGACCCCGACGCGAAGAACGTGAGAGACCCCGACATCGGCGCAAAAGGCGATGGCAAGACGGACGATACCGCCGCCCTGCAAAAAGCGATCGACGGGCACCGGAAGGTCTTCCTGCCGAAAGGCCAATACAACATCAGCCGCCCGCTCACCTTGCGGCGGGACACCGTCCTTTTCGGGACCGCCAAGGCGCATGCCGTGATTGCCAACGACGAGGCGTGGCATCCGGCCGTGGAGACGCCGATGATCGCCACGGCAGACGACCCCAACGCCACCACCTTTCTGGGTAGCGTCGCCTTCATGCTGGACGAGAGGGCGGCGGCAACCGGCAAGCTCTATATGCTGCATTGGCGCGCCGGCCGGAACTCGATCGTGAAGTCGATCCGAGGGGGCGTCCAACACCCCACCCAAAAAAGACCTGCCGGCTCGTTGTATCGGATTTCAGACCACGGCGGGGGGAAATGGTATTTCTGGACCTGCTTCTCCAACTACCGCGACGGGGGTTGCGACAAGGATTTCCGATACCTGACCATCGAGAACACGCGCGAGCCGCTCGTCTTCTACGCATTCAACCCCGAACACAGTGCCGCCACGCTCGTCGAGCTGCGCAACGCAACGAACGTCGACATCCTGGGCACCAAAGTCGAGCAGACCCGCTCTTCCATCGAAGTCGACCGATGCGAGAACATCAACATACTCGGGTTCGGCGGGCATGCGCAAGCGCGCACCGACCGGGGCATCGTTGAAGTGCGCGACTCCAGCCATATCAGCATCTCGATGGTAGGCAGCAGCCACATACGGCCGAACACGGACACACCAGAGTTCTATACCTTGCTCGAAGAGCACGGCTCCCAGCAAACCCGCACCCGGCAGGCCGTGGCTCTGTTCCGGCGGGACTAGCCTGAAACTTCCCCGAGTTTCCTCGAGAACTCACTCGAGAACTTGCTCGAGAACTTACTCGCAAACTTGCTCGAACTCCCCGCCGCAGCGGCGGGGTCGACAAAGATTACGACAAAGTTTCCACCTCGCTATGTCCGGCGCCGCGCCGCGCGGAGGCACAGGGCGCGCGGGCAAGCATGCCCGCGCTACTGCAGCCAGACCCGACCGCGGTACTGCATGGCGGCGCTCACGGCGTTGTTGGTGTAGCGTACCGTCTGGCCCGTACCGAGGACGGCGTCGTAGCCGGGGACGGGCGTCCAGTCGGGGCAGAGCGAGCCGCCGGACGCCGCCTGCAACTGGTAATGCCGTTGCGTGCCGGCCTCGTAGCCGGCGCCCGAGACCGGGAGTGTCGGAAACGACACCACGATCCGGCCGCTCTCCACGGCCACGGCGACGGTGAAGAGGCTGCCGGGATCCGTTGCGCCAGTGCCGCAGACCCATTCCTCGAAGTTGGACCGGCCGTCGCCGTCGGCGTCCTGGTCGGCGCTTCCGGCGCCGGTGTCGCCGTACTGTGCGGTTTCCCAGTCATCGTCGAGTCCGTCGCCGTCGGCGTCGTTGGCCACCGTGTCGCCGGCCGGAGCGGACAGGGCCAGGTCGATCTTGAAATCGGAACTGTCGATTCGGGAGTTGAAGGCCTGCACGGCCAGGATATTGGTGCCCGCCGTCAACTCGGGCAGTGCGGAGCCGGCCAGAGCGATGGTGAGGTTGGTCGCCGGGCCAAGCCCGTCCACGGCCGTGTCGTCGCAGGCCACGGGCGCGTGCGGCGCGCCCACGTTGAACCGGGCGCACTCCTCGCCGTTGATCCAGGCGACAAACCCGTCCTCGATTTCGACGTCCAGGCACAGTTCCTGCACCTGGGCGGGCGACTGGAGCACAAACGCCCGCCGCATGAACAGACAGGTGCAGCGGCCGGGCATGTCGCCGGTCAGGTCCGTGCCGAACGGGGCGAGCGGGCCGTAGCCGAAGGGAGCGGCACCCGTCTGCCAACCGGAGTCGTCGAACGCGCGGGTGCGCCAGAGGCCGGCGGGCACGGCGCACTCGCCCCACCGGCCCGTGCCGATCTCCACCACGTCGATGCGCGGGTCGCCGTCCAGCACTTCGCCCACTTTCCGGATCAAATTCACGTAACGCTGGCGGTAACGCGCGGTCTGGTTGGTGAAGTCCGTCACCGTCAGACCGCCGGGCACCCACTCCGAGGCCGGCTCCGGCGGCCAGTCGTTGTATGTCATCACCCGGAACCTCGCGCTGCAGTTGTATGTCTCGTAGTCCGCGCACAGGTAGTTGATCCGGTCCACAATCCGCTGGGTCGTGTCGGCCTCGCTTGTCTCGAGGCTGGTCCAGTGGCACCAGTCGCGAATGTTCAACACCGAACCGAGCTTGTGGAAGTTCTTGTTGACGCTCGTTTTCTGACCCAACGGAAAACTCGCGCGCGCCTGGAAGCCCTTGTGCGGGTTGCGGACCGGCCCGGGATACTCCTCGGGAACGATCGCGACCGGGTTCGCCGCCAGGACCGGGCGAACACCGCATAAGAGGACGCCGATCAGAAGCCCCGCCGCCAGCATTCGGGCAGCCGTACCCGTGCGGTGCCGCAAACCGTCGCGCATGGAATCAACCGGGAGTGCCGTCGTGCGACTCATCGTCAAACCCTCCTTCGTCTGGTTTAACCCCCGCGTTTCCGGACACCGCCAACTGCTTTTCGTCTCCTCTCAGCTATCCTCGCCAAACGCCCAAACCCAACACGAATTCCCTGCCGTTTCCCGTCTTTCTGTATCCATCCATTTCGCATACAAGATGTAGCGGCTGGCGCGGGGGGTATGGGCACGGGGGAGGAAACGGCCAGGCCGGGCGATACCCGCAACCGGAGCAGGCCGTCCGAGTCGGGCGCGGCAGGCAGCGGGCGGCGAGGCAAGAGGGAGGAAATCTGCTGCGGGCAGGAATGCCTGCCCTACTCCACCGTCTCGACCCGCACGCCGGTGGGCAGGCCCGGCGCACTGTCGTTGCAGGGGTCGGTGATCGGGTTGCCGTGCGCGTCGCGGCCGGCTGGGGTCTCGTTGGTCATGTAGATATCGTCCACGTACATGTGCACGTCGGCGACCGGGTGCGTGTGGTAGACGCCAGTGACGACGGCCGTGTGGCCGGAGGTCTGGCCGGTGAGCGTCTCGCCCACGGCCAGCACGTCGAACGGCTTCACGCGCTGTTGCCAGTCCGGTTCCGGGTGATACAGCTCGATGCCGTTCGTCAGGAGCTGCTCGACCCGGAACGCCGTGTGGGTATAGAGGCTGCCCAGCACCATCTCGCCCTGTTGGAACGGGCCGCCGGACGCGTAGGTGAACCGCCCGCGCCACGGGTCGCTGTTCCAGTAGCTAAACAGGTAGGCGAAATCGGCGTAACCGTCCGCGGCCTTCAGCGTGGGCTGGTCGTCGAACTCGCGCAGCAGCTTGCCGTTCTTCCACACGCGGACCCGGGCCATGCCGCCGTTGCTCACCGAGAGCGTGTCGAGCCGCAAGTACATCTCGTAGGTTTCCCAGGCGTCGGGCTGGATGGCGTCGGCGGGCGTGCCGCAGGTCCGCCAGGCCCCGCCGCCCTCGTAAATCGCGCGGAACGGCTGGTCCGAGCCGGGGTTGGCGATGTACAGGTCGTCGTAGCCGTGGTTCGTCTCCGCCGCGGTGCGGGTGTGGATCCGCAGGAATTTCAGCCACGGGTTCGACTCGTAGCTCTGGCCCGCGGGCCAGCGTGTGCGCACGCGCCACCAGATCTCGTCGCCGCGGACGAGGTTCGTGGGGAAGTTGACGGAACCGCCCCAATACCCGAAGTTCTCCTTGCCCCGTCTGGCATGCAGGATGACGCCCATCCCCCCTTCGAAGCTCTGTTCGCGCGTGTATGTCGTGCCCGAAAACGCGCTGAACGGCGCCTCGTTCGCGGGTTCGCCTTCGGTCCCGCCGTTGAAGGTGACATGCACCGTCCAGCCCCACGCGGCGGGCGTTGCGGCGAACGTGAGGCAGAGGGCGGCCAACGGAGCGTATATTCGAAGCCGGCAGGAGAAAGAGTGTTTCCAACGGATGAATGAACGGCAGCGGATGGGAGTGGGCATCGAGTCTGCCATCATCGGGTTCTCTCCTTATTCCCTGTAGCGCGCAGTGGCGCAGGCATTCCTGCCTGCGTTCCCTGCAGCCGCACGTTGGGAGCGCAAGCAGGAATGCCTGCGCTACTGCGCCGGTTCGTCATCGACAGATGCATTCGCCACATGATGCAGGCTGAGCGTTTCGCGCGGGGACTGTCCAGCGGCTTCTTCCGAGACGTGTACGTGCAGATCGCGGACGGTCAGGCCGTCGACATACGCGATCGTGCACCAGGCCGGCTCCTGCGCGTACAGCGTGTCGCGCTCGTCCTTGACCGTGCGCGTGCCGCCGGCCGGTTTGCGGCGGTTCGTGTAATCGTCCGCGTGCTCCGCACGAAGCGTGATATTTGAGAGGGTCAGGTTTTCGATCAGGCTCTCCGGCATGCCCTGGATCAGGATTCCGCTCCCGCTCTTGATGTAGACGTCACGAAAGGCCACGTCCCGAATGGCGCCGATGCGGGAGTCCTCGTGCCGCTTCTCGATATCCATGAAGATCGGAAAGGCCTGGTTCCCGCGCACGGGGTTGCACTCGATCGAAATGCCCGAGAATGTGACCTGCTCCATGCTGGCGCCGTCCTTGAGATAGAACCCGATCCCGACGAACGAATTCCGGATCGTGCAGTTGGCGAAATGGATGTTGCGGAAGTCGCCGTGCGATTCCGTGCCGAGCTTGAGCGCGGCGCAGGTTGTTTCCACCGTGCAGTTGGTGATCACGATGTTCTCGCACGGCTCGCTACCCGTCGATTTGAGCACGATGCAGTCGTCGCCGGCGACGATGTGGCAGTTCGAGATGTGCACGTCGCGGCAGGAGTTCGGGTCGATCCCGTCCGAGTTGATGTGTTGGACGTTGTTGAAGATGGTGACCCCGTCGATGAACACGGTCTGGCAGCGGCGCAGGTGTACGGTCCACGCGTCGCTGAAGAGGATCGTGACGTCGCGGATCGTGACGTGGCGGCAGTGTTCGAAGAGCAGGACGCCGATGCGGAACGGCAGGTTCTTCGCCTGTGCCCAGGGCAGATCGGCTTCGCCCTGCCCGTGGAGGCAGCCCTGGCCGACGAGTGCGATGTGTTCGGCGTCTTCAGCCGAGATCAGGTGCTTACCGCGCGCGTCCGGATAGTCATGCGGGTCGGTGCTCGCCCAGAGCGTGGCCCCCGCCATGAGCTCGAGGGTGACATGGCTGCGCAGGACGATGGCGCCGGAAAGATAATCACCTGCCGGAAAACGGACCGTGCCGCCGCCGGCTCCGGCGCACGCGTCGATGGCGGCCTGGATCGCGGTCGCGTCGTTCGCGGATCGGTCACCCTTCGCGCCGAAGGCGCGGATGTTGTAGAAACCGCTGGGAGATTCGGTCGGCATGGCCGGACTCCTTCGTCTGGACACGGCAATACCATAGCCTGTGAGAGGCGGCCCGACCAGCCTGAATGTGGGGAGATCGCTGGGGTTCCGTAATACAGGTGTTCGACGTGCACCGAAGACCGAAGAAGTTTCCAGCGGATGAATGGACGGCAGCGGATAGGATTTGGAATAGTATCTGCATCCGTTGCGGTTCATTCATCCGTTGGC
>JAFGHX010000009.1 GCA_016929905.1 Kiritimatiellia bacterium | reverse complement strand
GGCGAGTTCTCGAGTAAGTTCTCGAGCAAGTTTCAGGCCGCGCTGGCCCGGGCGGGAAGGAGTGCGATCATGTCGAAACTGAGGATCGGCGGGAACGGGCGCCACCTGGCGTACGCGGACGGTACGCCGTTCATCTGGCTTGGCGACACGATCTGGTGCTGGACCGCCTACACCGCAGCGGAGCAGGACGAATACCTGGCGGTGCGGGCCGCGCAGGGCTACACCGTACTCCAGACACGTCTGATCCGGAACGATGCGTATTACCGTGACGATTACGGGTGCCCCTTCTTCACGCCGGACGACATGGCGTTGCCCTACGCGCCGGCGTCGAAGGGCAGGCGCCCGTTCGAGCTGGCCGCGTGCCGTCCGAACGAGGCGTACTGGCGGCGTACCGACGAATGGCTGCAGAAGATTGCGGCGCACGGCCTGTACGCCGCGCCGGTCCTGTTCTGGGGCGACGCGCCGTCGCTGAAGCGTATCGGCGAGGCGCAGATGTACGAGCTGGCCAGGTGGGTGGGTGCGCGGTACCGGGATTACGACAACATCGTTTGGTTGACGCTCGGCGAGGGGACGGACGGGCGCGTGCCGGCGGAGAAGGTGCTGCCCGCGGTCAGGGGCTTGCGCGACGGGGACACGGGCGGCAAGTTGTTGAGCATCCATGCCTGCACGCGCACGACAACCAGCGCGCTGTACTGGGACGAGCTGGATTTCCACACGTGGCAGACCAGTCAGTGGTGCGCGCCGAGCTTTCTGCCCGACCCGCAGGTGAACTGGCAGCGCGAACAGGGCAACGGCAACTGGCGGGTCTGGGAAGCGATCGCCGCCGACTGCGGCCGCACGCCGCCCAAGCCGGTCCTCGACAGCGAGGCGTGGTACGAGGATGCGCCGCTCGATCCCCCGCCGCGCTACCCGTCGTACCGCTCCGCGTTCGGCTCGTTCGGGCAGGGCTGCGGCGCGCAGGCCTACCACGTCCGGCGCCGGGCCTACTTCACGGTATTGGCGGGCGCTTGCGGGCACACCTACGGCGCGAATCCCGTCTGGTCGCACGGCACGACGTTCGCGAAGGATGGGCCGGGAGTCACCTGGCGGACCGCGCTTCAGTTCCCGGGCGGCCGGCACATGGGCCATCTGAAGAGGCTGCTTGCCGCCAGGCCGTTTGATCTGCTCGTTCCGGACCAGGCCCTCGTTACCGTCGGCCAGTCCGACGAGTACGACGGCCACGTCCAGGCCGCGCGCGCTTCGGACGGCCGCTATGCCTACGTCTACGTGGCGGACGGCCATCCGATCGGCGTGGACCTCACAGGGCTCAGGGGCGATCGGCGCTCGGCATCCTGGTTCGACCCGCGCACCGGCGAGTACGCCCCCGTGGCGAATGTCGAGAACAGCCCCGCCGCCCGGTTCGACCCGCCCGGCACGCCCGGGTTGGACAACGATTGGGTCCTGGTCGTCGAGGCCGCGTGAGAATCGAACGGCGGGCCGGGCCGGCCGTCTCGCCTGCGGCATCTGCAAGGGTGCCGGCAAATACGCATGTCCCGGTGAAACAATTCCCGCGGTTTCCGGGTTCAGATATGGACCGCACGGCAGGCGAGGCTGTCTCGAAACCGGGGAACAGCCCTTTCGGCTTCAGGCCGAAACTACAAAGCACTGAAGCCACCAGATGTGCCGTTTGTAGTCAACGCCGTAAGGCGTGTGGCAACGTGCGACTTTGGTTCCGAGACAGCCGCCGCCTGCCGGCCGTCCGCGCGGAGCCCGGGCAGGGCCGCCATGGGATCAAGAGAGGAGTCGAGCATGAAGACGGCGGGCTATGTCGTTCCCCGATCGCCGCTGCAGATCAACGATTCCCCCTGGGGGCTGCACATGCACGGCGCGTTCCTGTTCCCGGACCAGTACCCGGTCGAGACGATCCGCCGCATGACGATCGACACGGGCGTGAAATGGGCGCGGGTCGTCGTGCACTGGCGCAAGCACGAGCGAGCGAAGGGTGAGTTCGACTGGCGCTGTCTGGACGAAGAAGTCAACGCGCTGCGCGACGGCGGCATCCGGATGTACTTCACGATCCAGGCGGACCCGATTCCCGATTGGCACGAGAATGGCGGCCGGAGTTTCACGGCGGCAACGCAGACGCCGGGCAATGGCGAGGCTTTTTGCGTGTATGTCGCAAAACTCGTGGGGCATTTCGGGGACCGCGTCCGCATCTATGAGTTCTTCAACGAGCCGACGCTCGGTCAGAACGGCTGGTCGCCCGAAGCCTATGGCGACTTGATTGCCCGGGCCGGGCGGGTGATTCACGACGAACGGCCGGACGCCGCGATCATGGCTTACGTGCGTGAGCAGGACGAGCGGGACGTCGCGGCGACCCTTGCGCGGCCCGGCGCGGCCGGTCAAATCGATATTGTGAACTATCACTACTACCGCGGGGTGCCCGAAGAAGCGAACGACGGCACGGCGCGACTGCGGCGGGCCGCCCGCCGCAGTCGGCCCGATCTGCCCTTCTGGGTCGGGGAGTGCGGGTACTGTTCTTCCGGCGACGCGATCCACGGCCGCCGGCAGTCCCCCTGGGGCTACGCCATCCAGGCGAAGTTGCTGCTGCGCCATGTTTTCAACGACCGGCTCACCGACATCGAGAAGAGCATCTACTTCCTCAACGTCGATTTCTATGCCTCGTGCTCGAGCCGCGGCCAGGGCCTGGGCACCTACGGGCTCATCCAGCACGGGACATGGGCGCCGAAGCCCTCCTATTATGCCATGCGCAATCTCACGGCGACGATCGACGACACGTGGACGCGGACAGACGCAACGGCCGCGATCGACGTGGTGGCGCCGGGCTCTTTTGCGGGAATCGGCCCGCACGAGACGCGGTTTCCGTGCGTCCCGTTCCAGTTGGCCATGGAGCGGGCCGGCATGCCGATGCTCGCCTACTGGCTGCCGTGGCGGCCCCAGGAACTGATCAACCCGGCAACCGTGCGCATCGGGCCGTTGAACGGGGCGTGGCAGGACCCGGTCAGCGTCGATCTGCTTTCCGGCCAAGCGCATGAAGCCGGGGTCAAGGGCGGGGCCGCCGAGGTCCCGCTGACGGACTATCCGATGCTCCTCGTCGAGCGCCGCGCGCTCGAGCTCGCCGACACTCCTCAGCAGCCGGGTTTCGATGAAATCGTCAGCCGGCTGGCCTGGACCTATGAGGTGGACGATCGATTCGTCTTTCGGGTGTAGTCCTTGCGCAGCCCGGACAGCAGAGCGCAATCCACACTTGGCCTCCGTGCCCCCTCCGCCCTTAGGGCGTGCTCAGAAATTACTTGGTGTTTTGGCGCCGTGAGTTTCGCGTGGGGCAAGGCGCGCGGGAGGGGGCAATACCCGCAG
>JAFGHX010000070.1 GCA_016929905.1 Kiritimatiellia bacterium | reverse complement strand
GCGACTGGCGAACCGCCGTCTTGCGCCACGCAGGCGAACAGGACGACAAACATGGCCAGAACCAGCCCCTGCACGGGACGCGCGGGGCCGCGCGCCCGTGAGGGGCGACGGTCTGGAGACATGAGAAGCAGTAGAACATGGCTAGCCATACTGTGTGTGACGATAGGCGTACTGGTTTGCCTGGCGTACTTCCGCCACACTGGCCTTCCACCCCGTGTAACTCGAGTTCCATACATCGGCCGGTTCCTGCACGATCTCATCGGCACCCGCATGGTGATTAGTCGCGACGGGCGGGTCCTTTACGATTACGTCGGCCGGGGGTACTATGCGCCACCAGCGCCACCGGGCTATGGGGGTTTTTGGAACGTACTGCCTTCACCCCGGATCGTCAGGGGCGAGTCCTACGACACAAACGGAGTCGTGATCGCATCCGTTCGTGGCAGCAGGGGAACCCTCGCGGTTTTCAACCGCGACGGTTCGGTCAGGACCATCGTCCGAGTGGCAGAAGGTCTACCCGTAGACGAGAGCACAGAGGAAACCCAACAACCACCTGAACGCGACAAGTGAAAGCCGCGCTCAAGCGCGGCCTCCCCTTGCGCCTTAGTACTGCCCGGCGCAAATACGCTAACGTTAGCGTATTTGCGTCGGGCAGTACTTAGGTGAAGCGTTGGGTGCGTCCGGAGGAGTTGGCAGGGCCCTGGCCGTGGCGAGGCGAAGCGACGAACTCGACAGGACCAGAGGCAACGGCCAGACGGCTTCGCCGGCGGCCATGCGGTTTCGCGCCGGTTTTACGGCACGCTGCTCGCCCGCGTGCGGGATGCCGAGGCCCTGTATGTGCTGGGGCCCGGCGAAGCGAAGCTGGAATTCGTGAAATCGGGGCACAAGCGATCCATCCGAACGAGAAGGACCACTTCATCTGACTCGCGTAGAGCCGGGCCGCACGCATCCGCCAGATGAACTCCGGCTTGACCGGCTGCCGCTTCTCACCGATGATACGGCAACAGGACGAGAACCGAAGGTTTGGCTCGGCCGCTTGGAAGCGACGCACGCCGCGGTTTGTGCCGCCTGCCGCTGTCGAGCCGGCCCGTCAGGAGGTTGAAGCCATGCCGAAGACACTCTCCGAAGCGACGCTGGCCAGGATGGACGCCTACTGGCGGGCGGCCAACTACCTGGCCGTCGGCCAGATTTATCTTTACGCGAATCCTCTGCTGAAGGAGCCGCTTACCGCCGAGCACGTCAAGCCGAGGCTGCTCGGACATTGGGGCACAACGCCGGGGCTGAATTTCATCTATGTCCATCTGAACCGGGTCATCAACGAGCACGACCTGAACATGATCTACGTGACCGGGCCGGGGCACGGCGGCCCCGCGCTGGTCGCCAACGTGTACCTGGAAGGAACGTACAGCGACCTGTATCCGAACGTGTCTCGAGACGCCGACGGGATGAAGAGGCTGTTCCAGCAGTTTTCGTTCCCGGGCGGCATCCCCAGCCACGTGGCGCCGGAGGTGCCGGGCTCGATCCACGAGGGCGGCGAGCTGGGCTACTCGATCGCGCACGCGTACGGCGCCGCGTTCGACAATCCCGATCTCATCGTCGCGTGCGTCGTGGGGGACGGCGAGGCGGAGACGGGCGCTCTGGCCGCGTCCTGGCATTCCAACAAGTTTCTCAACCCGGCAACCGACGGCGCCGTGCTCCCGATCCTGCACCTGAACGGCTACAAGATTGCCAACCCTACCCTTCTGGCGCGGATAAGCCATGCGGAACTCCGAAGCCTGTTCGACGGGTACGGGTACAAGCCCTACTTCGTCGAAGGTTCGGAGCCGGCGCCGATGCACCGGCTGATGGCTGAGACGCTGGACGCCGTAGTGGCCGACATCAAGGCGATCCAGGCGGACGCGAGAGCCGGCGGGTTCTCGAAACGCCCGCAATGGCCGATGATCGTGCTGCGCTCGCCCAAAGGGTGGACCGGGCCGAAGCAGGTGGACGGAAAGAAAACCGAGGACTCCTGGCGGTCCCATCAGGTGCCTTTGTCGGACCTGGCGGCCAAGCCGGACCACGTGAGGCAGCTCGAGACGTGGATGAAGAGCTATCGGCCGGAAGACCTGTTCGATGAGGACGGCAGGCTCAAGCCGGAATTGGCCGATCTGGCGCCGAAGGGCAGCCGCCGCATGAGCGCCAATCCCCACGCCAACGGGGGCCTGCTGTTGAGAGACCTGAAAATGCCGGATTTCCGCGACTACGCGGTCCCCGTGGACGAGCCCGGGCAGAGCGTTAAGGAGTCCGTCACGGTCATGGGCACGTTTCTCCGCGATGTGATGAAGGCGAACATGGCCTCGCGAAACTTCCGGGTGTTCGGGCCGGACGAGACGACATCGAACCGGCTGGGCGCCGTCCTGGAGACGACGAACCGCACGTGGCTGGCCGAGACGCGGCCGGACGACGATCATCTCTCTGCGGACGGCCGTGTGATGGAGATCCTGAGCGAGACCACCTGCCAGGGGTGGCTGGAGGGGTATCTGTTGACCGGCCGGCACGGCTTCTTCTCCTGCTACGAAGCGTTCATACACATCGTGGATTCCATGTTCAATCAGCATGCCAAGTGGCTGAAAGTCACGCGCAACGAGATACCCTGGCGCCGGCCGATCGCCTCGCTGAACTACCTGCTGACCTCGCACGTCTGGCGGCAGGATCACAACGGGTTCAGCCACCAGGATCCCGGCTTCATCGACCATGTCGTGAACAAGAAGGCGGACGTCATCCGGGTCTATCTCCCGCCGGATGCGAACACGCTGCTTTCGGTCACCGACCACTGCCTGCGCAGCCGGGACTACGTGAACGTGATTGTGGCGGGCAAGCAGCCCCAGCTTCAATACCTCGGCATGGACGCGGCGGTCAGGCACTGCACGGCCGGCCTCGGGATATGGGAATGGGCGAGCAACGACGAAGGGGAAGAGCCGGACGTGGTCATGGCGTGCGCGGGCGACATCCCCACGCTCGAGACGTTGGCCGCTGTCAGCATCCTGCGCGAACGGGTGCCCGAGCTGAGGATCCGGGTCGTGAACGTTGTCGATCTGATGACGCTGCAGTCGAAGGGCGAACACCCGCACGGCCTGTCCGACAAAGACTTCGACATCCTCTTCACCGCGGACAAGCCGATCATTTTCGCCTATCACGGCTATCCGTGGCTGATCCACCGCCTCACCTACCGCCGCACAAACCACAAGAACCTGCACGTTCGCGGGTACAAAGAAGAGGGGACAACCACGACACCGTTCGACATGGTCGTGCTCAACGACTTGGATCGTTTCCATCTGGTCGGCGATGTGATCGACCGCGTCCCGAAACTCGGCCGTGTCGCCGCCTACACCAAGCAGTTCATCCGCGACAAGCTGCTCGAGCACAAGGCCCACATCCGGCGCCGCGGGCAGGATAGGCCCGAGATCCGCGAGTGGAAATGGCCGGGCGGAGGGCTGGGCCAAAGAGAAAGCGGATGAAGGAGGAGGGCATTCGAATCAGGATACCGCGCCCGGACCGTTCCTCCCCGCCGACCGACCCACCGACCTGGTTCAGGATGACGTGGGTGAGGGAGATGCCCGTCACATCGCCGATGATCCCGGCAATCACCACGCGGCCCCCGATCCTGAACGGCTTCTTAACGCCCCCGTTCCACGGCCGCTCGTCGGTCTCGTCATCGGCGAGGCTGGCGCAACCGGCGAGCAGCAGCGCCAGCCGCATGGCGATTTTCATGATCAGCCGCAGTCTCATTGTCCGCGTCGACGCTGATGCGCTTGGCGCTGCCGAGATCGTCCGGCTTCACGTTCTCCAGCTTGATGCCCAGGTCTTCGGTCAGGCACCGGCCGCCGGTCAGGATCGCAATATCCTCGAGCATCGCCTTGCGGCGGTCACCGAACCCGGGCGCCTTGACCGCGCAGCATTGCAGCGTGCCGCGCAGCTTGTTGACCACCAGCGTGGCGAGCGCCTCGCCTTCGATGTCCTCGGCAATGACCAGCAGGGGTTTGCCGGTCTTGGCGATCGTCTGCAGCAGCGGCAGGAACTCCTGCAGGTTCGTGATCTTCTTCTTTCGACAACTAAGGCACTAATCGGTGGTCCCGGGCAGGGTAAGCCGCGCGTTGCGGGTGGTGTAGTTCCCGCTGCGCAGGATGCGGTGCGCGCCGATGACGAGGCGGCAGTCGCCGACGGAGACCTGAATCGTGTTGGGCCGGTTGGGGTAGCGCGAGTGCTTGACCTTGTGCTTGCACTTGGCCACGGCGAGCACGATGTCCACGTGCGGCGGTTGGCCGAACACCTTGGCTTCGTCGGACAGCTTGGCGCAGTACCACTTGTCGCCGTCGGACGGTTCCCAGCCGGCGGCGCGGCGCAGCGTGTCCATATCGGGGTAGACGTGCGAATGGAAATCGCCGACAAGCTGGTACTGAGGGAAGAGAGCGGCGGCCGCCTTCTGCAGCGCGGCGACGCTGCGGTAGCTCGGTGCGACTTCGCTCGGCCCGCCTTCGGCGGAGAGCTGCGGCTGGGAGCGCATGACGGAGACGTACCGCGTGATCAGCGTGCCGAGCCGCTTGCGCTCCTCGGTCACGTCGCGCACCATGCCGAGATTGATGCCGAACACCTCATAACTCTTGCGCTTCTTGGGCGAGAGATACGCCTCCAGCGCGCACACGACCATGTCGTCCAGCGCGCGGGGATCGAGCACAACTTCCACCGATACGATTTCCGCTTCGAGCGTGTCGTGCCAGAACAGGTCCTCGTACTTGATGGCGCGCGTGAGGCCCTGCATGTCCGTGCCCGTCTCCCGGGCCAGCCGATGAACGAAGTCCCATTCCGACTGGCTGACACGATACCGGTCCAGGACAAGGCGCCTGGACTGGCCGTAGCGGTAATGCGCGCACAGCCCCTCGGGCAACAACGAAAGCTTCCGCAGATACGCGGTCAGATTCGCCAGGCCGCTCTGCAGCCCGCGCACCTGGCCGTTCTGGGCCAGGGCGAGCAGATCGGCCGGCGGCTCGCCGGTTGCGATGGTGGCCAGCAGGAGCCGCTCCGCCTTGCGCAATTGCACCGGCCGGCCCGCGTGCCCCCGCTGGAGGATCTCCCTGACCGAACGCAGCAATTGAACGAGTACCGGCGCCGGCATGATGCTTCCCCTCGGTTCGCCGGCAGGGCTCCAGGCCGCCGGCGTTTGACCCCGATGGAGCTTAGCTCATGGGCGCGGATGCCGCAATACCAACTGTTCGGAGCGATCTCGAATTCACGAGACGGAAAACTTGCTCGAGAACTTACTCGGGAACTTGTCTCGAAATTCTGGAGTGCAGCGCTGGCCCAGAAACCGGCACAGTCACCCTGGACAAGCTTGCGCTTGCGATCGGCTTCGCTCGCAACGCCAAAGTCAACCCTCAACCGGGGATCGAGCGAGTTCCCGAGCAAGCCTGCCCGACGAAGCCAAACAGGCGAAGTCGGGTTCTCGAGCAAGTTGGGAGAGAGCCCGGTTGCCTACCGGCTCCGCGCGACCGCATACCGCGGCGCGTGAGCCGCCCAGTTGGTTGCGATTGGTGATTACGAGAGCGATGGGGCATACTGGCATTCCGCCGTCCCCGCAGCATTTTTCTTGGTTTTCTGGTCGTCCGACGGAACAGGCCCGCTCGAAGCGGCATATTCGGGATTCGCCGTCCGGTGGCCGTGTGCTATTCTTCCCGACGGCTGTGGCTCATTCAGGACATATCAGACGAAGAAGGCGGACAGCCCAAGAGCGGGATTTTCCTGAAGCGGGACTGGTGAGCGGGCCAACGGGCGGCGGGGAAGGAGCACACGGCGGTGGGAAACCGGGCGGATGCGGAAGAGGGACGAGCGGCAGGTTCGGCGCGGAAGCTGCGGGGTTCGCTCTCGCTGATCACGATCGCCGGCTGCCTGGCCATGGTCTACGTGGCGGGCACGGCGAGTCCGGCTTTTGTCGAGTTCATGCGCGCGCTCGGCGCGACGGACGGGCAGTTCGGCCTGCTCGGCGGTATCCCGCTTATCATGCTTGCGATGCAGTTCGCGGGGGCCGTTCTCGCCAATGTCGCGTCCAAGCGCAAGCCCCTCTTCATGGCGCTGGCCATTGCCGGCCGGTTCCTTTACGTTCCCCTCGCGCTCGGCCCGGCGCTGTTTCCGGGCTTCCGGGGCGATTCGGCCGTGTGGTTTGTGCTGGTGCTGATCGCGCTGGTCGGCGCGTTGACGAACATCACGACGCCGCTCTGGCTCTCGTGGATGGCGGATCTGATCCCGCGACGCATTCTGAACACCTACTGGGGCCGGCGCCAGCGTTGGATGTATGTCACCTGGACGGTCTCCTTCGTGGCGGTGGCCGCGTTCACATCCGGCGTCCGCCTGCCGATCACGGCAGCGTTCCCCATTCTCGCCGTCGCGGCTACGGCCGCCGGCATGGCCGACATCGCGCTGTTCATATGGGTGCGTGAGCCGCCCAACGCCCTCATGCGCGGCAAGCCGGTCGTCGAGGCGCTGCTGGCGCCCCTGCGCAGTGCCGAGTACCGGCCGTTCGTGATCTACTCCTGCGTCTGGGCCGCGACCGTCATGTCCGCCGCCGCCTTCATGCAGCTCTACGTCCTCAAGGTACTCGGCCTGACCGTGTGGCAGACGACGCTGCTGTGGTGCGCCGTGGGCGTCGGGCTGGCGCTGGCCTCCTCCTTCTGGGGCAGGCTGGCGGACCGGCACGGGCACCGGCCGATCCTCACGACCTGCATGGGTCTGAAGTCGCTCGTCGTCCTGGGTTTCCTGCTTGCCACGCCGCGCACCGCGCTGTGGCTGCTGCCCCCGTTCCTGCTGATCGACAGCGTCTTTGAGGCCGGCATGATGCTGGCGGCCAACGGCTACATGCTCAAGATCGCGCCGCGTCAGAACCGGTCCATGTTCATCGCGGCCATCACCGGCCTGGCCGGCATCTGCGGCGGGCTCGGCGCCATGGCCGGGGGCGTATTCCTGGACGCGACCGCCGGCTTCTCGCTGAGTCTGCCGTGCGCGCGCTGGACGAACTACCACCTGTTGTTCGCGCTCAATGTCGTGATGCGGCTGGCGTGCATTTCGCTGGCGTTCCGCGTCCGCGAGCCCAAGAGCGATTCGCCCGAAAAACTGCTGCACGTGCTGCGCGCCACATGGCCGATGCGGTTCCTGCTCTTCCCCGTCGGCATGTACCGGCGGCTCGAGGCGCAGTGGACGGATGCCGACGCCGGCCCGAGCCAGACGCGGGCGGACGGGGAGGAAGGCTGAGCGCGGAACCGGCGGGGGCGGCCGCCCGGCGCGGGCGAAGCCGCAAGGACGGAGTCGAGCATCCCCTGTCCCGGCGCCGGGGGCAGGCGTCCCAGCTTGCATTGTCCGCGCATTTCGCTAGGATTGAAGCCGTCGGGGTTGCCGTTACCGGGCGAACGAACGACGCCATACCATGCCGGTAGCATTCAAAGACTATTACGAGACGCTTGGCGTGCCGCGCAACGCGAGCGCGGATGCCATCAAGAAGGCGTACCGCAAGCTGGCGCGGCAGTACCATCCGGACGTGAACAAGGATGCGGGCGCCGAAGCGACGTTCAAGGAGATAGCCGAGGCGCACGAGGTGCTGAGCGACCCGGAGAAGCGGAAGCGGTACGACACACTGGGCGAAAACTGGCAGGCCGGCCAGGAGTTCCGCCCGCCGCCCGGCTGGAAGAACGTGCATGTCGAGTTCCAGGGCGCGCCGGGCGGGCCGGGCTCGCCGCTCGGCGATCTCGGCGGGTTCAGCGACTTCTTTGAAATGCTGTTCGGCGGCGGGCTCGGCGGGATGGGGCCGCGCTTCGGGGCGCGTGAGGGCGGCCGGTCGCGACCGCGCGCCATGCGCGGCACGGATCACGAAGCGGAAATCACGATCCCGCTGGAGGACGCCTTCCGCGGAACGCGGAGCAAGATCGCGCTTCAGACCGCGGAGCTGGACGAGCGCGGCCAGGTCCGGCGCGCCACCAAGAACTACGACGTGACGATCCCGCCGGGCGTTACCCACAACTCCCGTATCCGCCTGGCCGGCCAGGGCGGCAAGGGCGGCGGCGGCGGGCCGGCGGGCGATCTGTATCTGCGCGTGCGTATCGCGCCGCACCCCACGTTCACGGTCAACGGGCGTGACCTGGAAATGACCTTGCCGGTCTCGCCCTGGGAAGCGGCGCTCGGCGCGAAGATCACCGTACCGACGCCCGGCGGGCGGGCGTCGCTCACCGTCCCGCCCGGCACGCAGAGCGGCCAGCGCATGCGCCTCCGCGGCAAAGGCATGCCGCGCGGGAAGACGGGGCCCGCGGGCGATCTGACCGTGACCGTGCAGATTCGAGTGCCGTCGAAACTGACCAAACGGGAGCGGGACCTGCTGGAAGCGCTGAAGACGCAGTCACGATTCGATCCGAGGGCGTAGAACCGTGCCGAAACGCAGTCGTCAGACCGAATGCCTGCTCAACGTGCAGGAGCTTGCCTTCCTGGCCGGCACCTCGCGCCGGATCATCGAACGGATGGTCTGGTTCGAGGTCATCGAGCCGGCCCGGTCCGAGCCGGAGCCCGGTTTCCCGCCGCAGGCCGTCGCACGCGTCCGCCGCGTGCTGCGGATCCGGGATGAGCTGGGCGTGAGCTGGTCATCGATGGGGCTCGTGCTGGAACTCATGGAACGCGTGGCTCAACTGGAAGCGGAGCTGAGAAGCCGGCAGGAACGCTGAGCGCGCCGGCTCAGAGGCCGGACTTCTCGAGCGCGAGCAGGACGAGAATGAGGCACGCGGTCAGCGGCAGAACAACCCCCCATTCGTTCACCTTGAGCAGCCTGGGCAGCGTGACGTCGCCGAAATCGCCTTTGCGAAGCACGGTGTTCCGCAACCGGCCGTAAAGCGCGGCGAAGAGCCCCGCGCCGATCAACATGCCTGTCATGCCGCCGGTCAGGGCGTCCAGGCAGCCGTTGCCGACCGCACCGGCAACCGTTCCGGGGCAATAGCCCAGCACGGCGAAACCGGCCCCGAAGATCAGCCCGCCGATGACGGTAGCGCCCACCGACCCCGGCTTGGGGTGCAGCCGCACCCACCCCAGGCTCTTGAGCAAATGCACGCCAACCATGCCCACGACAACGGCCGAAAGCATGACCTTCAGCACGCGAAAGTCCGCCAGCAGCAGTTGCCCGAGAATCACGTCGTATTTCGTCACCCCGCCCTTATGCAGCAGGAACCCGAACACGATCCCCGACAACAGGCCGAGCACGAGTTGAAGCCGCTTGCGCGCGTGTAAGGACTCGAGCATGTGTCAGGCCTCCCTATGCGCCAAGGACTCTGAAGACCAACATAGCGACCGCCACGCCGCCGATGAAGAAACAGGCGACCGCCACCCACCCGCTGGCGGCAAGCTGAAGCGTACCGCTGATGCCGTGCCCGCTCGTGCAGCCGCCGGCCCAGCGCGCACCGAACCCCATCAGGACGCCGCCGCCGAACGCGGCGGTCACGCGCGGCAGCCACGCCGTCCCGAACACGGCCGCCCACCGCGCAGGAACCCATGTGGGCTTGAAATCGTCCGAAATCCACGCCGAGAGGAATGCGCCGAGCACCACGCCGAGCACCAGCATCCACTGCCAATCGATGACCGGCGCGAACTTCCTATAGTAAGCCTTCTCACAGGCTTTCGCCCCGCCGAACAGCCGTTCGATCATGCCGCTGGTCCGCGCGAAGGCCGTCGAACAGCCCAACGGCTCGTCCGAAAGCAGGAACGTCAGGCAGCTCAGCAGGCCGATCCCGGCCCCCACAACGTAGGAGGACCATTCCGGCAGAGTCAGCCAGTCGACCATGATGCGCACTCCTTCTCACTTGGCTTTCGCGTTGTTCGTACCCAGAAAGGCCGGCCCGTGCGGGATAACGCACATGGGACACGCAGGCGCATAGCCGGCCGCACTATAGCCGGTCATGCCGCCGGCGACGTTGTAGACCTCTCCGAACCCTCGCTGTTTGAGCAGGCTGGCGCCGAGACTTGACCGATGCCCCGTGCTGCACACGAGGGCAACAGGCAGAGCCGGGTCCAGTTCGCGGAACCGGTGCCGCAGGTCGGGCGCGGGGATATTGAGGGCGCCCCGGATGTGGAACCCGGCGAATTCGCGTGGGGCCCGTACGTCGACGAGCGTGACGGGGCGCGATCCGCACGCGATCCGATGCAGTTCCTCGATCGACAACAGCGGCGCGTGCCCCGTGCGGAATCCCGCCTTGGCCCACGCGAACAGGCCGCCGTCGAGAAACCCGACGGCCCGGTCCAGGCCGACGCGCCGCAGCCAGACGGCCGCCTCATCCGCCTGCGCGCCATGCTCGGCGACGAGCAGAATGTCCGCCTCCGGCGGCAGGACCCAACCGGCGAACGTGGCGAAGTTGCCGCCGAAATCGATATGGATAGCGCCGGGCACGTGCTGCCCGGCGAACGCCTCGTAGCCGCGTACGTCCAGAACGGCCGTGTTGCCGCGGTTCGCCCGCCTGCGGAAGGCGGCCGGCGCCAGCGGCGCCGGGTTCGGCCGCCGGCGCACGAGGGCAGGTCCGCCGCCGTTAACCGCGCTGCATCGGCTGAAGTGGTCGGGCGCACCAGGCATCTGCGTGGTGAGCGATTCGATGAACGCGCGGCGGCTCCTGATCCGCAGCGCGGGGTTGTACAGCTTCTCGTATCCGATCGTACTCGTGCGCTTCGCGCCCATGGCCCGGCCGCACAACGAGCCCGCCCCGTGTGCCGGATACACCTCGCAGTAGGCCGGCAGCTTCATCAGCTTGCCGTGCAGGCTGTCGTAGAGGCAAGAGGCCAGTTCGCGGGCACGGCCGGGGAACAGGTCCGGGCGGCCCACGTCGCCTACAAACAGCGTATCCCCGCAGAAAAGCGCGACGGGGCGTGGCCCGCGTGCGCGATCGCTCACCACGTAGGAGATGTGTTCCGGCGTGTGGCCCGGCGTTTCCAGGACTCGCACCGTCATCTCTTCGATGTCGAACGCGTCCCCCTCCGCCACGGCCACGTGCTTGAACGTGCAGCGCGCCCGCTTCGGCGCATAGATCGCCGCACCCGTCGCTTCCGCCAGGTCCATGTGCCCCGAGATGAAGTCGGCATGCAGATGCGTCTCCAGGATGTGAGTGATCTGCATCCCCATCGCCTTCGCGGCCGCCAGGTATACGCCGACATCGCGGCGCGGATCGACAATCGCGCAGGTGTGGGCGCCGCCGAGCAGATACGAGCTGTGCGCGAGCCCCTTCACAAAGAACTGTTCCACATACACGCTGACCTCCTTGCCGTGCTGCAGACTCCCGTGCCTGAACGGGATGCCCGTCCTTCTCCTTGCGGCATGCCGCCCCGGGCATGCCTGGCCTGAACCTCGAAAGTAGAAGCGGCGTCCCGCCGCTTCCTCCGGGCCGCAGGCCCGGGCCCCCGGCTGCACGCCGTGCAGCCGGGGGGGAAGAGCCGAGCCGCCGTCGCCCTGCGGGCTATGGCGAGCCAGAGACGGCTCTTCTACTATGGGCGAGACGGCCCCAGACGAAGTGTCCACCTCGTCCTATCCGGCGCCGCGCGCCTTGCCGGCCTCAAAGTCCATCGTCCCTTTGGTCGAAGCCGAGAGAATCATCTTACGGCCCCGCCCGGATTTGTGCAATCGACAGTTTGTCCGGCGCCCACCCGGTGCGCGCCCCGATCGGCCCGCCGCTTGCGCCAGCCCGCCCGGTCGGCAGCGCGTTCTGGAAGGGAGGGCGGTGTGGGCCGGCCCGGCAGCCGGCTATGCGCTTGCCGGGCCCGCGGCGCGGTGCTATGTTTGGCGGCACGTGAGAACGTGTATCGTAAGGCTGCAACCGGGGAGGCGGGCACGGTGAAAATCGCGATAGGTTCCGATCATGCGGGGTTCCGGTACAAGGAGGAGATCCGGCGTTTCCTTGCCAACCGCGGCGACGAGGTCGTCGATTTCGGCACCGACTCGGAAAAATCGTGCGACTATCCGGTCCTTTGCCGGCCGGTGGCCGAAGCCGTTGCCGCGGGCGAGTGCGAACGCGGCATCGTCCTGGGCGGGTCGGGAAACGGGGAAGCGATGGTTTCCAACCGGATCGCCGGGGTCCGTTGCTCGCTGTGCTGGAACGAGGAAAGTGCGCGCTACGCGCGGCTGCACAACGACGCGAACGTCCTCTCGCTTGGCCAGCGGCTGGTCTCGCTGGAGACGGCGCTCAAGATCGTGGAGGTCTGGCTCACAACGGAGTTCGAAGGCGGACGCCACCTCCGGCGCGTGCGGCAGATCGACGGGCTCGAGTAGACGTGTGGCGCATTGACGTGAGACAGGCACAGCCCTGAACCCGAACGGAAGAATGGAAGGGTGGAAGAATGGGGGGGATGCGACTCTGGCAGAAGGGTAGGAGCCGAACACATCCTGCCGGGAGATTCCGACCAACCAACAGGCCGGCCATGCTCTTCTGCATGCTTCCAATCTCCCAGTCTTCCATTCTTCCACCCTTCCATTCTTCCAATCTTCCAGCCTTCCGTGGAGCAATTGGGTAATGGGGCAAGCCACTCAAGAGGACGCACAGCCGCCGGCTGACTCGAACGCGCCACCACTCCAACACTCCCACACTCCGTTCCGGACAATCTGGTTCTATCGCGCCGCCGTGTTCCTGTCCGCCTTTCTTCTGTTCCAGATCCAGCCGATGATGTCGAAGGTGCTGCTGCCCGTCTTCGGCGGCAGCTATCTGGTGTGGGGCACGGCGGTCGTCTTTTGCCAGGCGCTTCTGCTGCTGGGCTACGCGTACGCACACGCCGTGCAGCGCCGGCTTGGCGTCACGCGTTATGCCCGCTGGCACTGGCTGATCCTGATGCTGCCGCTTGCCCTCGTTCCGGTCAGTCTCGGCCTGCGGCCGACGCCCGGCGCGGCGCTGGTTCCCGGCGTGCTTCGCCATCTTCTGCTTACCGTCAGCCTCCCGTTCCTCACGCTGGCGACGACGAGCCTGGTGCTGCAGCGCTGGCTGTCGATATCCGACCTCGCGGAGCGTGACAATCCGTACGTGCTGTACGGGGCTTCGAATCTGGGCTCGATGTCGGCACTGCTCTCGTACCCGGTCGTGGTCGAACCGTTGCTCAGCCTGGAACACCAGCGATACGCCTGGTGGGCCGGTTACGCGCTGCTCATCCTTCTGCATGTGTTCTGCCGGCCACGCCGCGCGGCGGGCACGCCCGTTCTGCGCAGCGGCCTCGGCACCAGGCTGCCGCTGAGGCCGCAACTGGAGTGGTTCCTGTTGAGCGCGGCCGCTTGCGCGGCCTTGCTGGCCGCCACCCATGTCATCACGTTCGACATTGCGCCCGTCCCCCTGCTCTGGGTCCTGCCGCTGAGTACGTACCTGCTCACCTTCGTGCTGACCTTCAAGCGCCGCCCGTGGTATCCGGGATGGATACGCCGGGGCTTCTATTGGGCGATCCCTCTGGGCCTCACGCTGCTTCTGCTGAGTCAGTTCTGGCTCAGCGTCCCGGCGGCAGGCAGCGTGGCCCTGCATGTGCTTGTGCTGTTTGTCGTGTGCCTGAACTGCCACGGGCGGCTGTACCTCAACCGGCCCGCGGCACCCGCGCAACTGACGGCGTTCTATCTGGCGGTCGCGGCGGGCGGGTTCGCCGGCGGCGCGCTGGTAAGCTGGGTCACGCCGCTGGTCAGCACGTGGCTTGCCGAGTACCCGGGCGCGTTCCTGCTGGCCGCCGTGAGTCTGGCCATGGCCGGGTCTCCGGCCAGGCTCGCCGAGAGCCGGCACGGCTCGAAGCCGGCGCCACTGCGTTCGGCCCTGCCGTGGATGGGACTGGCGGTCGTGGCGCTCGCGGGCCTGCCGTGGGTCTTGAACGGAACCGTGCACGCGGCGGCCCCGCTCCTCTTCTTTGCCGCGGCCGTGCCGTTGGTGATCGCGCTGCGCGCCTGCGAGGCCCGGCCCGGCCGGCTGGCCTGGGTGCTGGTGGCCGTGACGGTGGCCATGCACTGGACGGAGGATCTGGCGACAGGCGCCGCGCGGGTCAGGAAGCGGCGCAACTTCTACGGGATCTACCGCGTCTACGAGGCGGACGGCCAGCGGTTTCTCCAGCACGGCACGACGATGCACGGCCGGCAGTACCTGCAACCGCCGGCCTCGCGGACACCCCTCTCCTATTACCACCCGTCCACTCCGGCGGCCGGGATCCTGATCCCGCCGGCCTTCGACCTGCGCGAAGTCGGCATGATCGGGCTGGGGACCGGGGCCCTGACGGCATACGCCCGGGCCGGCCAGACGTTCACGATCTACGAACTGGACCCCGACAACCTGCCGATCGCCGAGCACAGCTTCGGCTATCTGGCCCAAGCGCGTGCACGGGGCGCCGACCTGCGCTTCCGATTCGGCGACGGACGGGTCCTGCTTCGGGACGAGCCGGCGCACAGCCTCGACGTGCTGATCGTCGATGCATTCAACAGCGGCTCCATCCCCGTGCACCTGCTCACCGTCGAGGCGTTCGAGGTGTACTTCCGGGCGTTGAGACCGGACGGCCTGCTGCTGCTCCACATCTCCAACAAAGCACTGGACCTGGAGCCGGTCGTGCGCAGCGTGGCGCGGGCCACACAGGCGCGGGCTCTATCCCTGACAAACCAGGGCGCCGTGCAGCCCGGCGCCGACCCGACCCTGTGGATGGCCGTGAGCCGCGATGAACTACGAATCGCCACACTCACGGCCGCCGGGTGGCGCCCTTCGCCGCCCGGCGACCGCCCCCTCCTCCGTCCGTGGACCGACCGGTACAGCAACATCCTGGCGGCCATGTTCTAACGTTGAGCCTGCCGAAAAGACGGCTCGCGAGACGCTCGCCCTCCAGCCATGCGCTTGTGGCTCCGGAGGGCGAACAGCCTGCCCGCCGTAGCTGTCCGAGCGAAGGCGGGTCCCCGTGAGCCGCCTGCGGGCACCGGATGGCTCTTTTTCGACAGTCGCGTTGGCCGGCTGCCTCTTCTCATCTGCGCCGACTGTGCGCCCACCGGCTGCTTCAACCGCGGACGGCTTCCTGGTTGGGCGGGGCCTCCATCGCGGAGACTTCGGACGTGCTGCCCGCACACTCGTGCGGGTCCTGAAGAGGATGGAGTCTGACGCCGTCGAATTCGACGCTGAATTTCTTCACCAGGCAATGCGGGTGGTAGCTTTCCTTGGCCTGGCGCAGGCCGGGAATGCCGAGGTCCTGCTCACGATTGACAAACTCGAACTCCGCCAGCGCGTGCAAGGCAAACCAATGGGTGATGAGTTGGCCCAGGCCGTGGATTCCCGGCATGGCCTTCTCAAAATGCCACACCGCTGTGCCCGGGCTCAGCGGCTCAGCCAACGCGTAGGCCTGAACCTGCCCGTCTACGCGAATCGCGCCGCCGATCAGGGCCAGGTCCTCGTAGTGGTCGAATGCCTGCAAGATAGCCGCATACTCATTGCAGAGCCCGGGGCTGTTCCCGCAGTCGCGCGTCGCGCACCAGCGATCCTGCAAATCCACACATTCCGGAATCAGACGGGGCGTAATCGGTTCGTATCGGCATTCGTGCAACTCCTGGCATTGCCTGGCCAGGTTCCGCTTCTTGTGGTAGCGCTGCCCGCTCAGCGTCGCAAGGTCTTCGACCCGGTACACGTAGTCCCAGTCGTCCCGCACTTCCCGAATCCGCAGTCCCGCCCCCGCCAGCCGCTCGGCTACGGGTTCGGGAACGCGCGCGAAACCGGCAACCGGCTCCGGCAGCGCATGGCGGACATCTTCTGGCGGCAATTCTCCGACCGGGGCCCCGAATATCAGTTTGTGGGCGTCGTGGTTGTGGACGTCTTCGACCAGAAAGACAAGCGTGTTCTGCACTTCGGCCAGCCAGACGGGCCGGGACGCAGCCCACACGAACAGGTTGGTGAAGGTCAGCTCCGAGGTCGCCGGCGGATAGCGCCGAAGATAGCGGCTGACCAGCTCCCGATCCGCCAGCGTGAGTTCTCGAAGTTCGCCCTTCATCCCAATGAACCATAGCCTGATCCGCGCCGCGGCGTCAATATGTTGTATGGGTGAACGGCGAGAGTTGCCGGAAAAAGGCCGAAAAACGGGGATAGGATAAGGCGGCAAGAATGGAAGAAACAAGGCGGGCGCGGTCTCGGCGCCGGCAGGCGTCAGCCGGGCCCGGCACCCTACTCCTCGCGTTTCACCTGTTTCATCAATTCGATGAGATTGCCGAGCAGCACGGCGTTCCAGACACGCTGCGCGCTGAGGTCGGCACGAACCTGCAGCGTGTCTTGAATCGGCGTGAGTTCAACGACGCCGTGCCGCTTGCGGCAGGCCAGGTCGGCATACGGCACGAATTTCCGCTCTTGCTCACCTGAGCCGAACGGGTTGCCGTGGACGATCACCCCTTCCTCGTTCAGTGTGCAGTTGCCGATCTGAACAGCCCCTCCTTCGCAGATCGTACCGGCGAATCGTCCGATGAGCCCGGGCACCACATGCGCGTAGAGCGCGTGAACGATCGCCTGAAGATCCGACCTCGCGCGGCCCTCCGTCCGCAAGGGGCCGTCACACCGGATCTCGATCTCCCGCTCGCCCTGCCGTATGCCGACGGTCCAGGTCCCACCCTCATCCCCGCCGAACCGGAGCCCGTCGATCTGACCGGCGTCAAACGTCTCACCCTTGTAGCGGATGAGATCGGGACTGATCTCGACCTCCTCGCCTCTAACCGAGAGAGAAACGATGTCTTCAGCCTGATCTTCGGCGCCGCTCATCAGAGGCTCCTTTGTCGACTCGTGCGCTTCCCGGTTCGTGTCTTTCCAGGACGTTTGTCTTAACGCGGACATTCTACATGAAAGTACCCGCGCCGTCCAGCAGTTTTGAGACGGTTCTCGTTCGGAGCGGGTATGTGGGGGCAACATGGCGGATCAGACGACGATCCGGCCGCGCACGTCCCACCAGACCAGGGCGAGACTGGTGGCCCTGTACATGCGGTGCGCTTCCTCGTAGTCCGCGCAGGTGTAGCTGATGGTCCTGTCGTCCTTCATGCGCACGCCGGGCACGAGCGTGAAGCGCTGAGCCAGCCCGGGATAGAAGACCTCATACTCGACGGTCACGGGGCACTGCACCTCGAACGGGTTGACCTCGGCCCGGTTCTCAATCGCGCGCTTCATCCCCTCACGGATCTTCTGCTGCGCCTTCCGGGGGGCCAGACAGATGGCCGTATGACTACCGAGCCCGTCCTCCACGCAGACGGTCGTGATGTTCGGGATCAGGTCCGACGCTTCGTCGCACGCTGCGCGGTCGCCGGAGAGAAAGACCGTTGGCACCCCGTAATGGCCGGCCAGCGCCGCCGTCACGCCGAACTCGCCGAACGCGACGCCGTTCACCCGCATGGAGGCCACGCTGCGGCTCGAGCCCGTGTGGGCGAGCACCGCATGCCCCACGCCGGCGCGCGCGTGGCGGCCGGTGAACGCGAGCAAATCGTACGCGCCGACATCCTGGACTCCGGAGACGACCGTCACGCCGTCGATGAGCAGGTCCTTGTCGAGCCGGTGCGATTCGAAGATCGTGATGTCGCGCAGCCCGGCATCGCGCGCGCCTTCAACGAGCGCGTTAACCTCGCGCGTCATCAGCCGCTCCGACCGCTCGCCTTCCTTGGACGGCGGCATCCCGTAACCGCCGTAGACGGCGCCGCTCACGCCTTCCATGTCGCTCTCAACGGCGAGTTTCAGATCCTCGACGGCTTTCATTTCTTCTTGCCCGCTTTCTCGATCGCGCCCGCCTTGTGAATGCCTTTGGCCTGGAACCAGTCCACCGCGGCCACCAGCCCGCACCGGCGATACGCATCGAACGCCTCCCGCGCGTCACCGGCGTGAACCGCGGTCGTGCGCGCGTCCACACGCACGACGTTCGGCAGGCGTAGATGCCACTCCGCAAGCGTTTCCGACTCAAACGTGAATTGTACCTCAACCCGCCCTTCCAACCGGGCCGGCGCCAGACCGTCCACTTCACGGATGCTCCTGGCCAATGCCCCGTCAAGACTCTCCACGGCGGCCAGATCCGGCAGAAACGAACGGAGCCGGCTCACGCACTGCGCGTCCCCTTGCGCGAGAAGCACGGGCACGCCGAACGAGCCGGCGTACAGGGCACAAATCGCAAGCTCATCGACAACCGTGCCGTTCAAGGTGACCTGCGTGATGTTCGTCTCAGAACCCGTGCTCGATTCCAAATGCCGCGTGAGCCCCTGGCCGACAAAGACGATGCCTGCAAAGGACTCGTCCACATACAACGTCTGCGCGCCGCGGATCAGCCGCACGTCCTCGTGCAGGGAAAACATGTCCACAGGGCACGCTTCGTGAACGAGCAGCTCCGTCGCGCCCGCACCGAACGCCTCTTCGGCCGCGGCATTCACGCACGCGCTCATCTGGACGCGCAGCTCGTCCTTCTCCAGGTCCGGGAACCAGAACCACGGCGGGTGCGGACACCCGCCGCACAACACCCCGCTGATCTTCGACACGTCACAGACGATATACAGCCTCATTCGATTCCTCTGAGAACTTGCTCGACTGCCCCTTCAGCAGGTCACTTGGCGCCCTTCCGCTGCATGAGCAACCAAACCGCTACGCGCCTTCCTCCTCGATCCGATAGATCTCCGCCGCCGTGCCGCCGAGAATCCTCCAGCGGATCTCGTCGGACAGGTTCAGCGCACGGATCACGTTGTCGTAGTCGTGCAGCACATCGTGCGCTTCGTAGTGCGGCACGTCGCTGCCGAACAGGATCTTCTCCCAGGCGTCCCGCCCGTTGGGATCGCGGTAACGGGTCGTGCTGTTCCACCAAAGCAGCTCGCCGAGGAATTCCGGCTTCTTCTTCTTCAACGTCGAGCCGGACAGATCGAAGTACAGGTTCGGATTCCAGCGGCAGCTCATCGTGGCTTCCTCATACCAGGGATTGCCCAGGTGCGCGCCGTGGATGTTCCATTCGGGAAACATACGGGCCAGGCAGTCCAGATAGATCGGGCGCATGAAGTTGTTGTCGAGGAATCCCGCGCCTTTGCCCCGCGAGACAATGCCGAGATGAAAGAGCCCGGTCAGTCTCGTGTCCCGGCATTTCTCGTAGATGGGCCAGAAATCCTTGTGGTGATAGGTCTGCGGCGGACGAATGAACTTCACGCCCGAGAACCCCTCGCCCTGGAAACGCGCGATGTCGTCCGGCTTGTCGTTCTCCCAATCAAACCCGGCAATGCCGACAACGAGCTTCGGATGCTTCTTCATCCCCTCGATCACGCGCCCTCGCCCCTCGACGCCCCGTCCGGAGATCAAACAGACCTTGTCGATCCCCACGCGTGCATAGCTCTCCGCCAGCCGGTCGATGTAGTCCGGCGCCCCGCCGCAATGGTGATGGGTGTCTACAATCATCTTCTTGGACATGATGCCTCCTTGGGTTCCTGACGATTCACTATTGGCACGAGCCTCGGCCACATTCGGGCACGGGCGCGTCGCACGTCACAGTACAGTAGCGCAGGCATTCCTGCCTGCGCACCTTGTAGCTTCACACGGCCACAGCCGCTCAGAATCCGAACCCGCGAGCGCAGGCAGGAATGCCTGCGCTACTCCCCCGTGCCCCGAAACCGATCGCCGTCACCTCGAGTCCCGTCTTCCCGAGAGGGCGCGTGTTCATGCTCGGATTTTCTCCCCATCCCCTCGAATCGGCCATAAACCGTGTATTCTAGGGCTCTACGCCAGAATCGACAAGCCGCCCCCCCCCCCTGTGCGAGCCCCAAATCACCGGCCATGCCGCGGTTCAAACATCCAAAAACCACAATATATTGCCCAAATAGAGCATTTTGACGGCGCCATGAGCCTGCAACAGCGCCGGGAATTCCGCGTACTCCCAGGTGGCCGCAGCGCAAACGGGCGAGGAGAAGATCGTCACGGGCGCTACGTGGCGCTACCTCAAAGGCACGGGGACGGCCTCTGTCCAGCCCGGAGCGTGGCGGCACACCCGATTCGACGACTCCGGCTGGGCCTCGGGCCGCGCGCCGTTCGGCTACGGCGACGGCCCGTACGGAACGACTCTGGCCGATATGCGCTACAGCTACACCACTCGCACTTGGACAGAACCTGCACGCGTTGACTTCGCCCAGGGACACGCCTTACGGCGTTGACGACAAACGGCCTACGAGTCAAGCCGGTCGGCCGTTTGTCGTGAGCCCCGTAAGGGGCGTAGCGGCCGGCTACTCGAGCCAAATGCGCAGCCGGTAGAAGTCGGCGCCTTCGGCGGCCGAGTTCGTGTAGGCGACCGGCTGCCCCTCGCCGAGTATATTCGTGGCATTCGGCACGGGACTCCAGACGGTGTCGTTAAGGTTGGTTCTCGCCTCCAGCGAGTAGTACCGCGCGCAGTCGGCGTAGCCCGTGCCCGTAGCTTCGAGGGCCGAGAACGACACGACGACGGCGTTGCCGGAGACCTCGATGTCGACGGCGGCGTAGTCGGCGGCGTTGGTCGGGTCGCTGCCGGCAATGTACTCCGCGGCGTCCGGCACGCCGTCGTCGTCGGCGTCGGAACCGGGCGCCGCGTTGGTGAGGCTTCCGAAATACAGCGCTTCCCAATCGTCGTGCATGCCGTCACGGTCTCCGTCGGCGGCGGCGGGAATGAAGCTGCCTTCCAACAAGGCCAGTTCCGCATCCAGATACAGATCCGAGCTGTCCTTTGTGGTATTGAAGACCTGGACCGCAAGCAGGTTCGGGCCTTCGAGCAGGTCCGGCCGATCGTCACCGCTGAGGGTCGCGGACCACTCCGACATGTTCCCGGCCGTCAATGCGAGCGCGTCGCAGGGCAGGACGTCGCCGGGTTCGCCCGCCATGTTCACCCGCGCGATCTCCTCGCCGTTCAACCACATGACGAACCCGTCATCGTACTGTACCCACACGCGCACGCCGCTGACCAGCAGCGGGTTCTCGACGGAGAAGGCCCGGCGCAGAAACACGCTGGTGTAGGAATCCTGCATGTCGTTCAGCGTGGTGCCGAGTCCGGCCTGGCCGTAGCCCAGCGGGCTCATCCCCAGCGGCCATACGGTGTCGTCGAAATCCGGCTCCCGCCAGGCGCCGGCCGGGACAGACGCTTCCGCCGTCCCCTTGCGCCAGCGCCAGGCGGCGCCCGGGCCGACGGCCGCCGTCACACGCGCGCCGTCGGGTTCATAGGGGGGCTGGAGCACGAGAGCCAGGTCCATGACCAGGTCGCTGCTGTCCACACCGGTCTGGTGCAGTTCCACGGCCAGGCAGTTCGTGCCGGCCGTCAGTGTGTCGAGTTGAGCGGACAGGTCGAACGTCTCATACGCGCCACCCTCATGGTTGTCGGCCAGAGTCGAGTAGGCGACGGCGCCGCCCGGCATCGAGGCGCGCTCGGCTTCCGTGCCGTTGAGGTAAGCCACGAACCCGTCATCGTAGTTGGCCTCCAGGGCCAGCGCCGAACCGGTGGGCGGCGTTTCGTCGAGTACAAACGTACGGCGGAAGTAGGTGGTGACGTGCTTGTTTGTCTCCAACTCCCCGTAGGAGAGCTCGGTGTCGATGTAGGCTTCGCCATAGCCGAGGATACCCGGGCCGTTACTCCAGGCGCTGTCGTCATAGGCGACCGCGCGCCAGGCGGAGCCGAGATCGGTGCCGGTATCGTCGTAGGCCCAGACGTCCTTCCGGCCGGCGAATGTCCATCGCATCGGCGTCGCCTTCAGCATCAGGGCGTTCAGGTAGTATTTCGGCGGTTCGGCCGAACCGCCGTCCGCCACCGTGAGCGTGAAGAGGCCGTCGGCGCCGGGCCGCACCCGGCCGAACCGGGCCACGCAACCCTGCACCGTGTTGTAGCCGTTGGTGATGATGACGGACGAAGCGGCCGGGTCCGAGAACGCCGCGCCCGGCGTACTGAGGTTCTCGAAGCTGTCGGCCCCCGAAAGCGTCACGTCGGTCGCGCGGTCGAGGTAGTCGGAGTTGGCACGGTTGCCGAACAGGACGACTTCGTAGTCGAGATTCGTGGCAAGCCCGCTGACGGTCAGCGTCAGATTGCTGTCTGCGTTGTAACTGATCAACCCCGTGCAGTCGACGATGCCGTTGAAGACGGCGTAGGCGTCGGTACCGGCCGCGGCGCCGGCGCCCTGGTCCGCGTAGGGGCCGCTGCCGCCCTGCACGTCCAACTGCGCGGCGAGGTTCGTACCGCCGAGATAGTCGAGCAGCGCGCCCGATTCCCCGATCGAATACCGGGTGATCCGGTTCGTGCGCTGCGGCGCCGCCCAGCCGAAGTCGTTGTAGGCGACGAACACGGCATCGTCGTCGCGGATCACGTACGTGTGCACGGTCGGGCTGTGAAGCGCGGCCCCGACCGAACTCGACAGCCCCACGACAATCGTCTCATCCGGTTCGCTGACGCGGTCGTCCGTCACGGACACCGGAATGGCGGCGGCGATCTGACCCGTCACGAACGTCAAGGTGCCGGCCGCGAGCGTATAGTCGGCGCCGGGCGTGGCCGTGCCGCCGGTGCGGGCGTAGTCGACCGTGACGGTGTTGGTGGCGACCGTGCTCAACAGCACGGGAATCGTGCCGGCCGCCGCCTCGTTCCCGACGGACCCCGTGTCGGCAAACCGAATCTGCATCGAGACGGGGAGGTCCGGCGCCACGCAGTCTGCGGTGCCGAGCACGGTGAAGTCCTTGTAGGCGCCGCCTCTGACGGAAACACTGAAACTGCTGCTGCTTCCGTTCAAGACCGTGCGGACCCGCAGTTCGTGGAGGCCGGCTTCCATCTTCTCGGTGGCGTAGATGCGGTCCGCCCCGCCCCGGAATGCGGACACCAGTTCGTTGTCGTCGATAAGCAACGACACGCTTGCATAGCCGTTCACCATGAAATCGTAGACGCCCGTCTGCGGGGCATCGAATAACGCGAGAAACTCGTGGCCGCCGACGGAGTCGTTGTTGTCGGTCACGAAGGGGAAGCTCGCCGCGCCGCCGGAGAGGGCGAACGCCGATTCTTCCGAGAAACCGGTGAGGTCGGGCGCGTTTGTCCAGGCGAATTGGGGCAGTGTGGTATCGGCGAAATAGCGCACGTGCGCGAGAGAGGCGACCGTGGCGACCCCCGACGTGGGGGCGAGCGCGGTCCAGTCCATCTCGAGCACGTGGGGCACGGCGGCGACTCTCGTCTCGTTCGACAGATTCGCGAACGCATGAAGGAGATTCGTGCCGCGATAGCCGAAAAGCGTACCGGCGAGATTCGTCTGCCCACCGGCGGCCGCGAGCGTGGCCAGCACGCGCCCGCCGGCTTCGAGGGTGATATGGCTCACACCCGCCAGCCCGGCCGGCGTCACTGTGAAACTCCCGAGGGCCCGGCGGTCAAGCGAGGCGGGACCCGAGAGCGCCAGGGACATGCCGCTGTTGGTCACCACCACGCCCTTGATGGCATAGCCCTGCGTCCGGAGACTGTCGTTGTTGTAAGCGATGGCGCGCAGCTCATGGTAGCCGTCCGGCACGGAGGAGGTGTCCAGCGAGAACCCGCCGGCCGTACGTGAGGCGTCGACGAGCTCGCCGGGCGCGCCGATCTGCACGATTCGGCCGTCCACGGCCAGATCGAGATCCGCTTCCAGGCCCACGCCGCTCGACGCCTCCACCAGAATGGACAAAGTGCCGGCCACCTGTTCGCCGTCGACCAGGTTCGTAATCGCCACGGCGGGAATGTCGGCACAGGGCTGTGCCAATGGGTCGCTCACCAGATATTGCTGGCGCGGGTTCTTTACCGATTCCCAGAACGCTTCGCCCATCGAGGCGCCCTTGGCCAGGAAGGCATAGAGCCGCGCGTGCGGGAATTTCTGCCACCACGCGTAGGGTTCGGTCACCGTGCCCGACGTCCCGCAGACGCCCGCCCGCACCCATTCGGACAGCTTCGTCTGGCTGCCGATCTCGAAAGCGGCCGCGTAGCTGGTCAGGTGATCGGCAAACGAGCCCGGCAGATAGGCGGTGCCGCTGCCGACCGGGTTGACCGAGGACCGCCCTGCGATGCAGCCGATGGCCGCGCGGTCGCTTACCGGGAAGGTGCCCGGCGCGTTCGTCTTGTCCAGGGGTTCCGTGCCGGCAAAGACGTAGTAGTCGACCCCGCGCGCCGTAAACTCGTTGGAGACCTCCGCGATCTGCCCCTCGCGCGTCGTGCTGCGAATGTCGGAATTGGTCGGCCAGTAGACCGTGCCGTCCGGGAAGGAGCCGTCGCACGCCTTGGCCCGTTCCAGCAGCGAAAAGATCTCCTCGGCATTGTTGCCGCGCGGCATCATGTGGCCGAGTGAACTGCAGACCCAGTATCGGTCGCCGTTGAAGATCTTGTCGCTGCGCAGTTCGGTCACGTCGGCGGAATCCTCCACGTAGGCGCGGCTGACAAAGCCGAGGGATTGATAGTCGTCCGGGAATCGCGACACGATGTCGCTCGTGGAGCTGATGCTCGGGCCGCAGAAGAGGGCCGCCGTGAGCGACTGCTTGTAGCCGGGGTCGGCCAGATACGGCGTCAGGCCGGCCAGCACGATGCAATGGATCTGGTTGGTGAGCTCGCGCGCGGCGGTCGTGTCCCGAATGTCGTCGATCAGGGCCATCGTTTCCGCCAGCGTCATGCGGTAATCCACCGACGCCGTGCCGGCCTGGTCTTTCGGGAAGGAATACGGGACCATGTTGCATTCGGGAATGTCGCGCAGGCGCTGATAGAGGTTGGCGATGGCCACCGAGTTCGCGTCGACGGGCTCGTACAGGAGCAGCGTGTTTACGCCGCTGTTGCCGCCCAGCGCGGAACGCACGGTGCACACGAGCACGGCCGTCAACGCGAGGCGGCCGAACGCCAGCCGCCACTCGCGCGATATCCGGGCTGCTGCTCCGCCCTGCATCCGCACCCCCGCCACCCGGCGCCCTGAAGGCCACACCGGCACCTGTGCACGATACCACAAAGGAGGGCGCAAGAAAAGGCTGAAGAATGTGCAAGCCCAGACGGAGAATGAACGGTTGCGCCGGCGCTCAACCTCGGGACCGGCAGCAGGATCTGGAAAAAGAGACTCGACGCCCGGCTGGCGTTCAACGGGCTCGCCGTCGCGCCCGGCGAAATTGTCGTCTCGCTCGATGACGGCAGACTGGTCTGCTTGCGACAGAACCCCTAGCGGGTCAGGCGCCGGACGGCTGCAGCGGATTGCGCCAGGCCAGCCGCGGGAACCGGCTGAAATCGCTGTCCGTCGTATAGAGGGTACAACCGTTCTCAACGGCAAGCGCGGCCAGGTGCGCATCCGTCGTCAGGTTTCCCGCCGTGCCTGAATCGGAGAGCAATGCTTTCAGGATCCGCCAATGCTCGGAACCCGGGTTGAGCACGCGCACGCCCGGACAGCTCAGCCATCCGTCAACCACGTCGACCGCTTCTTCCGGCGTGATGGGTCTGGGCAGGACCCGCCGGTTGGTGGCGATGCGAAGAAAGCCCAGAATCACCACCCAAGGCAGGGCGACCGGCTCATCCTCCGACAGGGCCGCCTCCAGCCAGGAACATCACAGCATTGATGTCTCTTATGTCAAGGCATACATTATTTGATGTAATTGCATCTTGGCTGCCTGCATGCACGCAACGGCAGAGCGCTTGGGCCTCCCGTCTTGCCACTCCGGGCAATCCGATAGTACAGTTCGATCGTGCAACAGGCGGGGCTGTCCGTTTGATCGCGGGGCTGGCGAACTTGCGGGGACGGGGGGGATGGACGATGAAGCTGATGGTCGTCCTATCGACCATTCTGGTTGCGGTTTGCACCGTTCACGCGATCGCGTCGGATTCCGTGGCCGGCAACACCATGTACGGCAGGGGCAGAATGGGGCGTGGTGACGCGCATGGCGACAATCCCGGTTGCACAACGTACAGCTACTTCAACCACATCCTCATCGACTATTCGCAGAGGGCCGTCCTTCTTCTGCCCCGTCCGGAGGGCGGCCCGGCCGCGGCCCCGCCGACCGCACCCGACAGACTGCGGGCGAACCCGGCTCCGTGATCGTCGGCAAGCTCAAGAATGAGATGGACTCATCGTCCGAAACCCCAACGGAACGATCGGGCCTCGCGATGAGGAAAGGTCAGGGAGCGATGTGGACGGCGTTCTTGGTGACACGTTGGTGAGGTGAGAAATTGCCTTGCCACATCCCCCGTTTCGTGCTCTCTTACCGCCCATGAGGTATATGCCGAGGCGAATCTCCTACCTGCACATCTTCATAGTGGCGCTGGCCCTGCGCATCATTTACCTTTCTCAAGCCTGGCAACACAATGAACTGATCGATTTGCAGGCATTCGAGCGATCCGCCACGCTCCATCCGGCGGACGCGGACTCGCCGTTGCGAATGGGGAACACCTTCCTCAGCAGGGGCAAGATTGAAGAGGCGCGGCGCCACTACTCCGAATCACGCAAGCGTTTCCACCCCAACCCCAAAGCCTTGCTCGGCCTGGCACAATGCGCCCTGGAAAAAGGTGACCACGATCAGGCGCAAGCGATGCTGAAGCAGGTATTCAAGGAGTGGCCTCACTCATTGCCGGCTCTTCAGGTGGCCAAGCGCATCCACGCGGAGAAGGGCGAATGGCAGGCGGTGGCGGGCGTCGTCTCGAAAATGGCCGCGTATCCATCCTGCCGATCGCAGGCGATGTTTGAACTCGCCATCGTTAGCGAACGGCTCAACATGCACCAGCGGGCGATCGCCATCTATCGGGACATTATCAACGGTTTCATGTTCAGTCCGTTCGACCGAACCCGTGCCGCCTATTCGGCCGGTGTGTTAAGTTGGCGCTATGGCAAGAACCGTCAGGCCGCCACGGCATTCTGGGGGCGAGCCGCCCGTTCGCAGACCTTCTTCGGCCGGCTGGCCGCCTGCCTGCTCGGCCGCACGGATCCAGCCACGCTGTCCGAGTCCTTCGATGACGAAGTTAAGAAGACCGGTGCCGCCTACATCACCTACACGCTCGGCCTGCGGGCGTGGCTAGACGACGACCGCCCTTCGGCGACACAGCACTTCGAAAGCATTCTCGGCCAAAGACAGGCCCGTGACCGCCAGCCATATGAACTTACGATCCCAGAGTACTGGGCGATGGCAGATGTGTGTCGAGTCCTGGCAAAATGCATCCCCGGGTCGCCAGCAAGGGGTCCCCTGTCCGAATAGTGCGTCCGAATCCCTATTCGAGGGCCGGACTCTCTCTCCGTTGTCCAGATACGCACACGATATGCACGGCTGTCGATTCCACGGGTATCCGTACGCTGGGCGGATTCGTCTGGCCCACAGGCACGAAAACCTTAAGAGCCGCCAGATTCTCGGTGTCCGCCAAATTCACAAGTTGAGGGTCAGTGCCCATCTCGTATTCCCCCAGATTGGAGACCCCGTCGCCGTCAGCATCTGCCGAGCCGTCTGCGACGAGTGGATCGAGTTCCGCCTCCACCTCCCAACCATCCGGCATCTTGTCGGAATCGGTATCGGTCAACGTAGGCGACGTCCGGTGCAGGTAAATCTCCCTAGCGCTCACCAATCCGTCTCCGTCCCCGTCCGTCTCGGCATCCCCAGCCGCGTAGTATTGGCACATAACGGAGGTCATCCCGAAGTCCGTCCAGGTCACGCAGTTTGTGCCGACTGTCGCAAGGTCAGTCTCTGCAAGAAACCAATCACCCACGTTGAGATTCGTGCATGCGTAGATCTCGATGCGATTGGAGAACGTGGCGGAGGGATAGGAGATCTCCAGACTCAACGCGTTGCTGCCGCCGGGGCACGATACGGCCGTGAACACGAGATTGCTCGCATCCTCTCCGTGTGTGGATTGTCTAAGGGCAGCAGCGCCAAGCACTAACACGCATGCAAGACCGACAAGCTGGACCGTGAACCTGCACATGAAGGGGGCACGCATCGGAACACACTCTTTGAAATCTTCTGATTGAACTCCGCCAAGTTTCTACGCGATTAAACATCCCATGTCAACGCGTTTGCGCCCGACACTTCCAAAATCGGCGTCACCCAGTCAACGGGTCACCGAGTCATAGAGACTACGATGGGACACCCAGACTCAGGCCCCCCCCACAATCTTCTTGCCACCCCGCCCCACCATCCCTTATATAGATTCCGCGCAGCGGAGTCTACGCCGGAGTGGCGAAACTGGCAGACGCACTGGACTCAAAATCCAGCGAGGTTCACCCCTCATGTGGGTTCAAATCCCTCCTCCGGCATCCCGAGCGCGCAGCGCCTCGGGATGGCGCCCCCCGCAGGCCCGGCGGCGCTTGTGGGCGCAGCGGTATCTGAGTCTTGCCTCCCTGCGCCGTCGCGCAAGCCCCGCACTTCCCGACCGGCTCCGGACCCGGGTTGTCCCTCAGCCCAGCTTGAACAGCGCGATCGCGCCGCACATCAGCGCGGCGGCGGCGAGCCGGCGCAGGACCACCTCCCGTCCGACCCGCTGCTCGACAGCCCGCCACCCGAGTGCGGCCACCGCCGCACCGAGCACCACGGAAATGAGTCCGCGCATGGACTGGACGATGTTCCCGTAGACCACGCCGATCGTGCCGAACGTAGCGAACAGAAGCACCATCCCCCCCAGCCAGGCCACCGAATACGGCAGGGCCAGCAGCCAGAGGCGGGAAGCGGCCGTGGGACCGTGGGACTGTGGGACCGTGGGACCGTGGGACTGTGGGACCGTGGGACCGTGGGACCGTGGGACCGTGGGACCGTGGGACCG
>JAFGHX010000069.1 GCA_016929905.1 Kiritimatiellia bacterium | reverse complement strand
TTGTGGACCAGAGATGCCAGAGCCCTCCTCCCCCCTCGGGTCCCTGTTCACCCATCGCCCAAAATTCGGCGAGTAGAATCTGTAGCCGTAGTAATACTCTGGCCCGAGCGGCGAATCCCGACCGACAACACACGCCAGGTGAAAGATGCATCCGGCGGCGACTCACTTCACGGGTCGCTCTTTCCTGACGAACCATCCTCGATGATCTGAACTCGCCCAGCCCTTGTAGCGGGGAGGGCACTCACGATCTCTCTTCCCTTGGCCTCCTGTTTACGGTCTACAGAGATGATGTAGCCCGTCCCCGCGCCATGCCCCCGATATTCGGTGGTTGGCAAGATCCCGTTGGTGCGGAGTGCATCGGTAACAATATCCCGCAGCCTTTCCGCCTCCTTGTCGGCCAAGATCTCGGCAATTCGGGCGGTCTCCTCGATGACACCCGCCTTGCCGGCCTTAACGCAAGGCAAATCACGCAAGATTTCTCTTGCCCGCTCCGCGTGCTCGGAGAAGACAAACAGAGCAGTCCCGAGCATAGACCCTTCGCCGGATGCGACTATGCCGTGGGTGCCGAGTCGATCTATCACGAGGTCGACCGTCGCCTCCATCTCCTCAAAACGTTCGGTTCCCGTTATCCAGACAACTGGGGCAATTCTGTCTTCCGCAGAGAAGCGTTTCCAGGCCTCCAGATAGAGAGAGTCATTCTTACCCGTGTCCTGTCGTGTCTGCAAGGAGGAATACGAGCAGGAAGTACACACCAACACGAGCAGGAGCATGCCAAAATGCTGTCCGACATGCATCCTGCACACACATCCCGGATTCATGGATGAACCACTCCTTCACCGAAGTGCCAGGTAGTCGGTTTGAGACTGGGACTTGTCTCGAGCGTTTGTGTGGCGTAGATGGTGATTTCCTTCACGGCACAATCGCAGTTGGGCGCACTCGTGACCGTAATTCGGAATTCCAGCACACGACGTGCCCACATCGCGATGCCATATGGCCTATCCGTCATCGTGAAGTTGACGGTCTTCCCAACGGGTTTGGGACGTGTTTCCCACTTCTTGAAGAAGGAGTGATCTTTGGCTTTCGCGGTCAAATCGTTCCAGACGCCGGGTTGGACCATCACCCTGTCCCCCGATGCTAGGTTGATCGGGTATGATCTGCTTGGCCTTTCTTCCCATCTCATCTTGCAGTCAGCGTAATCCGGGCTGGGCTTGTAGGTACATCTGGACACGAAGTCAAAGCTATGGCCGTACTTCCAGGCATCGACACGCGTCTCGGTGGCAAAGTTGTCCCATTTGCTCACGTTGTCGAACCACAAGTTTTCGACACAGCAGCAAAGGCACCCCGCCTTCTTCTCGCTGGAAGCTGGCTGCTGCTGAGGAGAAAGTCCAAGAGCATCGTACGTTGAGATCGGTGCATTCGCAGCGAATACATACAGATTGACGCCACCCTCCTCCCCAATCAAATCGGGACTGATCCACCGCCCCGGATTCGGCGAATACCAACGATAGCCGTAGTAGTATACTTCACGGCGCGACGTGTCGAGTGCGCGCCGACGAGATGGACGGCGTGGCGTCATAGTTGCATTGTTCAGGGCGCAGACCATAGAAATCCCCGTGTCCTCTGCCGATTCTACCGTCGTCGTAGTCATAGGTGAAGGCGAATCTCAGGGCAGGCAGGCAAGGATGTCCCATTTCTGGAACCGCGCAAACAAAGCCGCATCTTTGGCATGACTGCCGGGGAGCGCGTGCATCGAAACCGCCTGGCCAAGAACAGCGGCCGTTTTGGGGCTGGGTCGGTGAAGCTGGTACTGAGTCTCCGCATTCCTGCTGGCGCTACAGCGGCTGCAGCCAGACCCGAGCGCGATAGAGGATCGGGGTCGTGGCGTCGCCTTGCGGCGTGTAGGTGACGGTCTGGCCCTGGCCGAGGATGGCGGCATAGCCGGGGACGGGAAGCCAGGCGTCGCCCGCGCCGCAGACCTCCAGTGTGTAGTACCGGCTCAGCCCCTCATATCCCGCGCCGCTCGCTGCCACCGTGCCGAATGAAACCGCGGCTCGGCCGTCGAGCAGCGTGACATCGACTGCAAAAACGCCTTCGCCCTGTGCGGCCAGCGGGTCGGTCCCGGCGATGTACTCCTGCAGGTTGGAGAGGCCGTCGCCGTCCGGGTCCGCCGCGCCGGCCTTGTCGGCCGGGTCGGGCAGATCGGCGAGTCGGGCGTCGACCCAGGCGTCGGGGATCGCGTCCTGGTCCGCGTCGTCCGCCACGGGCAGCGCCGAACGGATGACCGACAGGGCGAGGTCGAAGACGAGGTCGCTGCTGCCGAGCGTGCCGTTCAGGACCTGCACGGCGATGACGTTCACGCCGTCGCGCAGGGGCGGCAGGCCGCCGCCCGTCAGCGTACGGGTCCACGCGGTCGGTTCCGTGCTGGCCGCGGCGAGGCCGTCATGCGGGACGGGTGTGCCGGGCGCCCCGTCCACGTTGACGCGGTCGACTTCCTCGCCGTTGATCCAGACGATGAATCCGTCGTCGATCTCCGTCTCGAGCCGCAGTTCGGTGATCCAGGCTGCCTGTTGAACGCTGAAGGTCGAGCGGAGGAAGAGCGACGAGTAGCCGTTGCGCATGTCGGAGAGCGTCGTTCCGAACGGGCCTTCCGCGGCGTCTGAGGAGTAGCCGAACGGAGCGGCGCCTTCAGGCCACGCGGAGTCGTCGAATGTGGCGCTGCGCCACGCGGTGTTGGGCGACGACGGCTCGGCCGTCCCCTTGCGGTACCGCCATGAGCCGCCGTGCGCGACGGCGTCGAGCGTGGTGGCCTCGGCCACGTTGGACAGCTCGGATTCGCCGGCGCCGTTGTAGGCCCTGACGACATAGTAGAACTTCTTCGCGGACGGCAGGCCGGTGTCGGCGTAGCCGCTCGTATCGGCGGCGGCAGGGCCGAGCGCGACCCAGCTCTGGGTCCCGCTCTGGCGGCGGTCGATCCGGAACCCGTCCTCGTTGCTGCTGCGGTCAACCCAGTTCAGGTCGATTCGGCTGGAGCCGATGGCGGTCGCCATCAGGCCGCCCGGCGCGGCAGGGGTTTGCGTGGTGGGCGTCGTGATATCGGCTACGTTCGAATACTCGGAGTTGCCCGCCGCATTGTAGGCTTTTACCTTGTAGTAGAACTTCGTGCCGGCGCTCAGGCCGGAATCGGTGTGCGCCGTCGCGGCGGCCGGCCGCGTGGCGATGCGGATCCACTCGTCGGTCCCGCTCTGGCGGCGGTCGATCTTGAATCCGTCCTCGTTGCCGCTGTTGTCGCGCCAGGCGAGCGAGACGGCGCCGGGCCCGGCGAGCTGAGCGTTCAACGCGCTGGGCGCCGCCGGCACATCGCGCGCCAGGAAGAGCCAGACCTTGCCGGTGTGCTCGCCGCAGAGGATGTCGAGCTTGCCGTCGCTGTTCCAATCCACAACGGCCGGCCGGGAAGTCATGCCGACATCGAGCGTACTGCCGCCCGCCGCCAGGAGTGTCGAGCCGTTGAATGCCGGTGCCGCGTCCGTGCCGGTGTTGGCAAAGAAGAAGATGCGACCCGAGTATTCACCCACCAGGAGGTCTTTCTTTCCGTCACCGTCCCAGTCCACGACGCAGGGGCAGGCGCGGGAGCCGATGTCCAGCGTCGCGCTTCCGTTCCTGAGGAGGGTCGCGCTGTTGAATACCGGCGCCGCATCGGTGCCCGCGTTGAGCAGCAGGTAGATCCGCCCGGCGTCTTCGCCGACCACGAGGTCCTTTTTCCCGTCGTTGTTCCAGTCGACGGGATACGGCAGGGCACTGTACCCGCAGTCCCAGGCGGAGCCGGCGACTTTGAGGTAGCTGTAGGAACTGAAGGCCGGGCTCGCGTCCGTACCGGTGTTCAGATAGATCCGGACGTGCCCGTCGCGCTCGCCCACGAGCAGATCCTTCTTGCCGTCGCTGTTCCAGTCCACAACCTGTGGACCCGAGCCCATGCATCAGCCATAGCTCGTGGTGAGCGGGCTGCCGCCGGCGTAGATCCGCGACCTCCCGCTGAACACGGGGGCCGTGTCCGTGCCCTCGTTCACGTACAGCCACACATACCCCGAGCTGTACTGGCCAACGAGCAGATCCGTCTTCCCGTCGTTGTTCCAGTCTGCCACGGCAGGCGAGGGGTAGCCGCTCACCGTCAGGGCAGAGGATCCGGCATAGACCAACTGGCCAGCGCCCAGACTCGGCGCACTGGCAGCCGAGGGCTGCGCGATGCACAGGAATGCGAGGCAACCGATAGACAATGGAATCGCAGTCTTCACGTTTGATTCGACTCCCTTTGGCAGCGTCCCTCCGCCCATATACTTCAATTCAGGGTCAAATCTGAACACACGATTTGCGAAAACAGCCGGAATACCGAGTGATGCAAGGCGGCCGGGGCCGCATCGCACTCAGGGCGTATCTGGCCCTTGGTTGCGGCCCCGGCCGCCTTGTACAACATATAGTATGAAGATCTTCCTGGGCGTTCAGGCGCGTATTGCCGCAGCCGGCTCGCGGGGAGAGGTGTCTCAAAACCGGGGAACAGCCCTTTCGGCCTGAGGCCGATCAGCCTTTGGCTGAACGGGCTTGACTACAAACCATGCCAACGGGGCGGCTCACGCGCGGCGGTACGCGGTCGCGTACAGCCGCAGGTTCGGCAATCGGTCGTTCTTTCGACCGTCGTTCTTCTCTTCCTCGTCGACCCTTATCGTCGCCGTTATCGTAAACCGATTGGGCCTCGCGGTCATGATCACGCGCCAGAGATTCGGTCCACGAGAACGGCGACGAGAACGGTGGACGATTTCCGGATCCATCTTCCTGGCCGAACGGCGCCCCTCACGGGCGCGCGGCCCCCGCGCGTCCCGTGCAGGGGCTGGTTCTGGCCATGTTTGTCGTCCTGTTCGCCTGCGTGGCGCAAGACGGCGGTTCGCCAGTCGC
>JAFGHX010000068.1 GCA_016929905.1 Kiritimatiellia bacterium | reverse complement strand
TCAACATTCAACGCTCAACATTCAACGCTCAACATTCAACGCTCAACATTCAACGCTCAACATTCAACGCTCAACATTCAACATTCAACGCTCAACATTCAACGTTCAACATTCAACGCTCAACATTCAACGCTCAACATTCAACGTTCAACGTGGGCACGCGCAGATGCTGCAGCGATCTCTCCCGTTGGAAGTTGGACGTTGAACGTTGAGCGTTGGACGTTGGGCCAAAGAACAAACTGGAGCCGAACATCTGCCTGCACCGTACCGATGACAGCCGCAGGGAAGCGTCTGTCATCGTCCGGTGAGGCAGGTCGATGTGCCGTTTGCCGCGCACGCGCGCCGCCGGCAACGCGGCGAGACGCCGCGTCTACTCTCCCGGGGCGCTCCGTTCTACGCCTTCTCCGTCTCGCCGATAAGGGCCTCGACCTTGTCGCAGAGCGTGTTGATGTTGAACGGCTTGTAGATGATGTCCGTCTGGCCCGTGATGAATTCCTTCTGCAGGAAATCCACTTCGGACGGCGTATCCGGCGCCACCGCCGACGCGTATCCGGTCACGAACAGGACGGGCACGTTCCGGAAGTCTTTGATTTCCCGGTAGACCTCGTACCCGTCCTTGCCCGGCATCTGCACGTCGAGCACGACGAGGTCGATGCTGTTCTTGGTGAGTACCGCGAAGCATTCGTCCGGGTCCGATATCGCCACGCAGTTGTAGCCCTTGCGCGTCAGCGTCTCCCGGATAGTCGCCAGCACGCCCGGATCGTCGTCGACGGCCAGGATCGTCTTGACGATGCGGCCCGGCTCCGGCTCGGCGGGGATTTCGTCCAGGAGCCGGCACCCTTCCATCAACATCGCCATCGTCTTCTCCTTGATGGGATGCTTGGGTCTCGAGGGGGTACCCTCCTCGAAGTTGAACTCCTCACCGCGCGCCCGCAGCGTGTCGTACACGGCTTCCGCGCCTGTCTTGCCGCCGCAGGACGCCTCGATGATCTCCCCGTCCGCGAACGTGAGCGTGGAAACGAGGCGGAACGGAAACTTCCGGATTTCGAGCCGCCCGCTCTTGCGCGTGGCATTGATGAGCTGGATGACATCGGAGATGGAGATGATGTTGAGCAGTCCGGAAAAGTCCTTCTGCGAGCGTGCGCGCTCGAGCATTTCCTGCGACTCCTTGCGCAACGCCTCCTCGCTCTTGCGCCGCTCGGTGATGTCCACGAAGGAAAACACCATCCCGATCACCTTTTCATCGGCCCCGCGGTTCGGCGCGGCGGAGAGCTGGACGTAAAACGCTTCACCCTGCGCTCTTGCCGCCACCATTTCGCCCGTCCACGGCTTGCCGTCACGCAACTGCTGGATGATCTCCGAGAGTTGATCCTCCTCCCCCAGGAACAGCCGGATATCGCGGCCGATCACTTCGCCCTGGTTCCCGTATCCCCAGAGCTGGAGAAAGGCGAGGTTGGCGAACGTCAACGTAGCGTCCATCGCGCAGATGGCGACCGCATTTGCGGAATTCTGCAGCGCGCTGTTCTGAGCACGAAGCCGGTCTTCCGCCTTCTTCCGCCGGGCGATATTGCGCACGAAGAAGCAGAGCTGCCCGCTCTTGGTCCAGTGGATCAGGCTGATGGTGATCTCCGCGGGAAAGGTCGTCCCGTCCTTGCGCAGGCAGTGCCCCTCCAGCAACGTGAATTTGCGGTTGATGATGTTCTGGCGGATGGTTCCCAGCAGCGATTCGGTCACCCCGGAGACGATATCGCGGATTCGCAGCTTGCGCAGGGCGATCTTCCGCTGCAGGAAGAACTCCTCCGCCCGCGGGTTGGCGTCCACGATGCGGCCCTCGAAATCCGTGACCAGCACCGCGTCGTAGATGTTGTCCAGCAGTTCTCTGTAGAGCGGGTCTTCGCGCGCTTCCTCGCCCCCGCGCGCGCCCTTGCGCGCGACCTTGAGCGGCTCCCGCGCCATCGCGGTCTTGGAGTAGAGCTTAATAGTCTTGAACATCGACATGGCGGGACCATCGCGGGCTTCGCCCGCAACCCGGCACTCAGAGGCCGGAGGTCAGAGGTCAGCGCCTTTCTCGCGTGTGGCCTGACTTCTGACCTCTAACCTCTCGGGCAGCCGAGAACTTCTTGTTTTTCGTTGCAGCGATTGCCAAAAAAACCACTATACGATACCGCATCCCCGGTCCGCGCTGTCAAGCCTTTTTGCCCGGCCGTGAAGCGAGGAGATGCCGCCGGCCCTTCCGGGCCGTGAAGTCCTCGACTTCCGGCATATTCAGGTCCGTCTCGCTCAGACCCAGGGATTGCAGCAAGTCGAGATGCCGCGAGAAGTCGGCAATCTGGCTCTTGGCGTGGGAATCGGTACTGAAGACGAGGGGCAGCCCGCGGTCGGCCAGACGCCGCACCAGCCGCGCCAGCGCAGGCTGATAGGCTTCGATCTGATTGCGCGCTTTCGGCACGTTGATCTCGGTCGTAATGCCGCTCTCTTCGATGAGCGCCGCGAGTCTGGCGATGATATCGTCCGGAATGTGGCGCACCTGCGTACGCAGCAGGAGCATGCGCATCGGATGCCCGAAAATGTCCAGCTCCGGCGCGAAAAGCATCTGTTCCACGTGCGGCAGCCACACCCGAATACACTCCTGTTCCGTCATGTCCGGCTTGAGCCAGGGCATGAAGTGCACGCTGCCGATGATGACGTCGAATTCATCGTTGAAACGCGCGTCGTGCGTCAGCATCCCGTACCGTGTCCAGTCCGTTTCAATGCCCGCGAACAGACAGGGGTTTTGGAGGCCCCGAATCCGCGCCAGATGCTGCGCCACCCTGGCGTTGCCCCATTCCCGGCGCTGTTCGAACAGGGCCGGATCCAGCATCCAGTTGGCTTCGAACACGATGTCACGGTCGTACCAGTAGAACATAAAGCCGTGGTCCACGATGACCGCGCGACGCAGCTCGTCGCCCAGCGCGCCGGCGTACACCTCGGGCGTCAGGTCGTCTTCGCAGACCCAATCGACGTTGGTGTGGCCGTGAAAATTCGTGTGCCCCCCCATGTGCCCCTCCCCATCCCCGATCCCCGGGCCTCCGGCGCCCGCCGGAGGCGTCGAATTCCTATTGACAAAAGCCCCGATCGCAACGATCCTACACCAGAGTCGGACGGGTTGCAACCCCGGGGTGGAACCGGTCAGCGGGTGCGCCCGCGCGCGGAGTGAAGCGCAGTGGGGGAGGCCAAGGCCTATGCGTCTGCCGAAAATGAATTTCCACACCATCGACGAAGTGCTCAGGTGGGTCGGCGTCGGCGCTATCGTCCTGATTGCGATCCTGGTTCTGCGCCTGATCCTGCGCGGGTTGTTCGGGCGGGGGCGCCGCAACGTCCCGGCGGACCATCCCGTGCTCGAGCACATGAAGCACCCCCGGGAACTGCCCGGCGGCAAGGAACGCATTCTGCTGGTCGACGACGACCCCACCACCCTGCAGGTGAATTCCCGGATTCTGACCGGGCTCGGCTATGAGGTGGTCTGCGCCAAGAGCGGAGAAGAAGCCATCGAATACGTGAAGCAGATTCCCGTTGACCTGCTGCTGCTGGACCTTGTGATGGATCCGGGCATCGACGGGGTGGAAACCTACAGGCGAGTCCTGCAGGTCAACCCGAAGCAAAGGGCGGTCATTCTCTCCGGCTACGCACAACCGTCTCAGGTCGAAGCGGCGCAGAAGCTCGGCGCCACGAAGTACCTGATCAAGCCCGCCCCCGCCGGGACGCTGGCCCAGGCGATCCGCGACGAGATCGACAGGGCGTGAGCAGAGGGCCGCCCGAACCACCCGCGCAACGGCGAAGGCCCGCCTGTCAACCCGAGGCCGACCATGCTGAAACTCGTACGGGCTGCTATTGAAACCCACCGCCTGATCACGCCCGGTGAGCATGTGCTCGTCGCCGTCTCGGGCGGTCCCGATTCGGTCGCGCTGCTCGCGGTGCTCAAACGCCTTGGCGCACGGTACAGCCTGCGCCTGACGGCTGCGCATTTGAACCACCAGCTCCGGGCCGGAGCCGCCGCGCACGACGCCGCGTGCGTCGCGGCGCTGGCCGACCAGTTGGGGGTAGCGTACGTGGAAGGGCGCGCGCGGGTGCGGCAGCGCGCACGGAACCGGGGCCTCTCGCTTGAAATGGCGGCTCGCGAAGCGCGATACGACTTCCTCGTTCGCGCCGCGCGGCGTGCGGGCGCCGACACCGTGGCCACCGGCCACACGGCGGACGATCAGGCGGAAACCGTCCTGCTCAAGTTGCTGCGCGGGGCCGGGCGGCGCGGGCTGGCGGGAATCCCCGTTCAAACGTGCTGGAAGGGAATGCGCGTGGTTCGGCCCCTGCTCGACGTTTCGCGGCGCCAGGTGCTTGCCTTCCTGTGCCGGGAGAAGCTGGCGTGGTGCGAAGACGAGTCGAACCGCTCACCCGCCTTTCTGCGCAATCGGGTTCGGCACGAACTGCTGCCCTTGCTCGAGTCACGAATCAACCCGGCCGCCCGAGACGTACTGCGGCGTACCGCCCGCGTGCTGGGCGAAGAAGACCGCTGGCTGGACACGCTCGCCCAAGCCGGGCTGGCCGCCTGCACCCTCGATGGGTCCCGCGCGGCACTGGACGGCGGCCGGCTGCTCCAGCAGCCGCTCGCGGCACGCCGCCGAATCATCCGGCTGTGGCTCGCGCGTAACGGCGTCGGCTGCGATGCGCTGGATTTCGACATGGTCGAGCGGATCGAGAGCCTGCTTCGCTCTTCGCACGGCACGGCGACGACGCCCCTGCCGGATTGCCGCGCCGTACGGCGCGAATACGGCACGCTGCGTCTTGCCGATCGCGTGCGGTCCGCCGCCCGCCCCGCGGCCTTCAGGGCCCGCCTGGCGGTGCCGGGCGAAACACGGCTCCCCGCGCAGCGGCTCCGGGTGCGAACCCGTCTCACCCGCGGGTGGAGCCGGCCGCGGCCGGCTCCCCTCGGGGCTCTGCCGGCCGCGGTCCGGCTGCGCGCCGCGCGCGCGCGAAAAGCGCCGCTGCTCGTGCGGTCCTGGCGCCCGGGCGACAGAATTCACCCCCTCGGCCTGGACGGATCGAAGAAGCTGCAGGACCTCTTCGTCGACGCCAAGCTGCCCCGGGCACAACGCAACCGAGTCCCGGTCCTCGAATGCGCGGGCGAGATCGTCTGGGTGCCCGGCTACCGTATCGCTCGCGATTGGGCGCTGCGCCGGCCCGAAGAAGAATCCATCGAAGTCATCATCGAACGCACCTGACGCGCCGCCTTCGCGCTGGGCCGCCGGGGATTTCGTTTGCCACGTCCCCCCGCCCCGTGATACGCTCTGCGCCGAACCCTGAAAACGAGAGCCTGTTCCTGAGGACCGGCCCTCATTCACGAAAAGGGTCCGCCATGTACCCGCGAAGCAGGAAGCCGCAGGACGACGACAGAAAGACGAAGACGGAACCGTCGCGAATGCCCATTCGGGGTATGGTCGTGTGGCTCCTGCTCCTGGCCCTGTTCCTCATCCTCTATCACTTCTTTGCCGATGGGTCCGGCTCCTACAAGGAGATCCCGTTCAACCCCGACTTCGTGACACTGGTCAAGGAAGGCCGGGTTCAGGAATGCGAAGTCATCGAGGAGATGTCGGGCGGCAAGATACAGGGCACGGCGGAACCCGTGGTCGGCAGCACGGCCAAACCCATGCGCTTTCGCGTCTACTACCAGGGCCAGGAAAGCGTCCAGGAACTCCTGCTCAAGTACGGAGCGCCGATCGACGGGCTGCAGGTGCGGTATCGCCCGCAAAATCCGCTCCTGCTCCACTTCATCTCCGGCGCTGTCCCCTTCCTGCTCGTGTTGGGCCTGCTCTATTTCCTCTTTATCCGCCAGATCCGGTCGGTAGGCCATGGCGCGCTGAGCTTCGGGAAGAGCCGCGCGCGCATGCTGGCCAGGGACAAGAACCGGATCACCTTCCAGGACGTTGCGGGGATCGACGAAGCGAAGGAAGACGTCCAGGAGATCATCGAGTTTCTCAAAGATCCGAAGCGGTTCCAGAAGCTCGGCGGGCGGATTCCGAAGGGCGTGCTCATGATGGGCCCGCCCGGTACGGGCAAGACACTGCTGGCGAAGGCGATAGCCGGCGAGGCGGATGTGCCGTTCTTCACGATCAGCGGCTCGGATTTCGTGGAGATGTTCGTCGGGGTCGGGGCTTCACGGGTCCGCGACATGTTCGAACAGGGCAAGAAGCACGCGCCGTGCATCATCTTCATCGATGAAATCGACGCCGTCGGCCGGAGCCGGTTCAGCGGGATCGGCGGCGGGCACGACGAGCGGGAGCAGACGCTCAACGCGCTGCTGGTCGAGATGGACGGGTTCGATACCCAGGAGGGCGTCATCATTATCGCCGCCACCAACAGGCCGGACGTGCTGGACCCCGCCCTGCTGCGCCCCGGCCGGTTCGACCGGCAGATCGTGATCGACATGCCGGACCTGAACGGACGCGAGAGCATTCTGAAACTGCACGCCAAGAACATCAAGCTGGCCGCGGATGTCGACCTGCGGCGCATCGCGCGCGGGACCCCGGGGCTGTCCGGGGCGGATCTGGCCAGCCTCATCAACGAGGCGGCCCTGCTCGCCGCACGCGAGGGCAAGCAGGCCGTCCTACAGCAGGACCTGGAGGAGGCCCGCGACAAAGTCCGCTGGGGACGCGAGCGGCGCAGCCGGGTGCTGGACGAAAAGGAAAGGCGCATTACCGCCTATCACGAGGCCGGCCACGCGCTCGTGCTCCAGATCGTGCCGGATACCGAGCCGCTTCACAAGATCACGATCATCCCGCGCGGCACCGCGTTTCTGGGCGCGACCATGCAGTTGCCGGAGAAGGACCGTTACACGGAGGGGCGCACCAAGGTCCTGAGCACCATCACCGGGCTCATGGGCGGGCGCGTGGCCGAAGAACTGACCTTCGACGATATCACCTCGGGCGCCGCGAGCGACCTGAAAGAAGCCACGCGCATTGCACGCCTCATGGTCTGCCAGTGGGGCATGAGCAAAGGGCTGGGCCCTCAGACCTTCGGCGTGCATGAGGAACTGCTGTTTCTCGGCCGTGAAGTGACTCGACAGCAGGACTTCAGCGAGGATACCGCGCGGCGAATCGACGCTGAAGTCAACGAACTGCTCCGCGAGTGTTACCAGCGGGCCAAGGATATCGTGGTGCGGAACCGCGAGAAGCTCGATATGATCGCCGACCGCCTGCTCGAACGCGAAACACTTGAAGGCCGCGACGTGGAGGAGATCGTCCGATACGGGCGCATCCTCTCCGAAGAGGAACGGGAAGAACGGGAGGAGCAGACCGATCCGGAAGAGGAGGCGCCGCGGCAGGAATCGAGGCCCAAGGCGACCGGCACCCGGGCCGAGTGATGCGCGGTTCCTGCCCCGCTCAGTTCCGTATCGCGCGCAACCGATAATGGCCCCGCCCGCCGCCGACAGAGTACCCGCCCGAGCCTGGCGCTGCAAGGAGCAGACGCTGGCTTTCGCGGACCGCCCCCTGGTCATGGGGATCCTCAATGTCACGCCCGACTCCTTTTCCGACGGCGGCCGCTACGCCGCCACCGAGGACGCCGTCCGCCATGCCCGCCGCCTCATTGAGGAGGGGGCGGATATCCTCGATATCGGAGGCGAGTCCACACGCCCCGGCGCCCGGCCCGTGGGCGTCGACGAAGAACTCGACCGGGTCCTGCCCGTCATCCGCGCGCTCCGATCCGAGTCCCCGATTCCGATCTCCATTGACACGGCCAAGGCCGCCGTCGCGCAGCGCGCGGTCGAGGCCGGCGCCACGATCGTCAACGACGTCACGGCGCTGACCGGGGACCCTCTGATGCCGGAGGTCGTGGCGGCGCTGAAGCCGGGCGTCGTGCTCATGCATATGCGGGGCACCCCGCGCACCATGCAGGACGCACCCTTCTACGAGAACGTGGTGGCCGAGGTGGCGGCGTATCTGGACGGGCGTGTTCAGGCCCTGGTCCAGCGGGGCATTGCGGCGGAGAGTCTGGCGGTGGACCCGGGGATCGGCTTTGGCAAAACCGTCGCGCACAACCTGGAGCTGCTGCGCGGGCTGGAAACCCTCACGGCCGCGGGCCCGCCGGTTGTCATCGGGCTGTCGCGCAAGAGTTTCCTGGGCAAGATCACGGGCCGCGAGGTGAACGACAGGCTCGCCGGCAGCCTCGCCGCACTCGCCTGCTGCGTTCTGCGCGGGGCCGCCGTGCTGCGGGTGCACGACGTAAAAGAATCTTGCGATGCAGTCAAAATTGCTGTTAGACTGCGCGACGGAGGGCAACACCGCCGGGACTGACGGCGGCGACCCGAAGGGACGGGGCGGAATGCCAAGTGGCTTCCGAGCAAGCCCCCACCCCCGGCCGCTCCAATGCTCCCGTACACGACAGGATCCCGGGTGGTGCCCTAACCGAACGGGGAGACAATGGCGCTGCTCAACAGAATACGAATGCCGGGCTTCGGCGATGTGCTCGAGATGCTCGTGCTCGCCTGCATCTTTTACTACATCTTCCTCTTCTTCCGAGGGACACGCGGCGCACAGGTCCTCTCCGGGCTGGCCATTCTGCTCGTCATTCTCATCGGCCTGACTCAGGGCCTGCGGCTCGACGCGCTGAACTGGTTGCTGCGCCGTTTTTCCGTCTATCTCGTTGTCGCCCTGCTCATCATCTTCCAGCCGGAAATCAGGCGCGCTCTGGCGGAACTGGGCCGGCAGCCCCGGTCGGGAGCGTCCTCCAACGCGCGCGTTCTGATCGACCATCTCGTCCAGGCCGTCTCCGTTCTCGCCGAGCAGCGAATTGGCGCGCTGATCGCCATCGAACGGGAAATCGGCACGCGCGCCATTCGCGAGACCGGGACCCGGATCAACAGCGACGTCACGCCGGAACTGCTCGCCAGCGTCTTCTTTCCCCACACCCCCCTGCACGACGGAGGGGTCATCATCAGCGGCAACCGAATCGTCGCGGCGGGCTGCCTCTTTCCCCTTTCCCAGAAGACCGAGTTGCGCAAAGGGCTGGGCACGCGTCACAGAGCCGCTATCGGCCTGACCGAGGAGACCGACGCCGTTGTCGTCGTGGTTTCCGAGGAGTCCGGCACGATTTCCGTCGCCTATCGCGGCCGCTTGAGCCGCGGCCTGGATGCCGACCGGCTCAGGCGGTTCCTCTCCGCCGTCCTGGTGAAAAGCCGTGAAGCCAAGAGTCCCTGGAAACGGGCGAAGGAACACCTGGACTTGACGCCGAAAGGCCTGGCCAAAACGGAGATCCTGACCGAGGAGGATACGGGCAATGGGGGCTAGGCTGTCCAAGCTCAGAGCGCAGATCCTGAACAACAAGGGGCTCAAGGCTCTCTCGCTGCTGCTGGCCGTCATCACCTGGCATGCCATCCAGTCGGTCATCAGCCACACCACCGCCATGAAGGATATTCCGCTGGAAATCAAAGTGGCCGGCGGCTGGGCTATTCTCGACCGTTCCGCGAACGCCGTCGACGTGCTCTTCCGCGGTTCGCGCGAGGACATCGCGATCCTCTCGCCGGAACAGATATCCGTCGTCAAAGACATCAGCGGCCACGATCGGGCCGGAACCATGAGCCTGGAACTCACACCGGAAGATGTGCGTGGCGGGCGCGGTGTGCGCCCCCTGAAGATCAATCCCGACCAGGTCACGATCAGCCTCGACCGCGAAGAGGAAAAGCGAGTCCCCGTGCGGGTCGAGACCGTGGGGAAAATCCAGGATGGCTATTGGGTCCAATCCGTCGCCTGCGTGCCGGAGACCGTGCTGCTGCGCGGGCCGGGGCAGCGGCTGGGCGCAACGGACCACGTGCAGGCCCGGCCCATCGACATGGGCGGGCGGATCCGTTCCTTTAAACTGCGCGTGCCTATCCTGCCCGTCGATCCGAATTGGGTCGCCTATGTCGAGCCGAACGAGGTGACGGCGGAGATCACGATCGTGGAGAAGTCCGCTACCAAGGAGTTCCTCGATCTGCCCGTGACCGTGGTCATGGCGCCGGGCTCCTCGTTCGGCGTGACCGTCGAACCGGACAGGGCCAAGGTGCTGCTGCGAAGCCGTGCCGAAGTTCTGGACACGCTCGCGCCAACGCAACTCATCGTCTTCGCGGACTGCACCAAGGCCGGGCAGAGCGGCGTCATCGAGTGCCCCCTGCAGGTCAAGGCGCCTCCCGGCGTCGACGTGCCCCAAATCGAGCCTGCGACCATTCGCGTGACACTGAAAGAGAGGGCCGCGCCATGATACGCCGCTGCCTCGTTCCGGGCCTGTGCATGGGAATCTGTCTCACGGCGCCGGCCCAGATCCCGACACCCCCGCCCGCCCACGCACCGCGGGCGGCCCCCGCGGCCGCCTCGCTGCGCGCCGAGGCGAGAAAGCAAATCGCGGCCGCCGCCTGGCCCGCGGCGGAAAGACGGCTCAAGCGCGCGCTCGCCGCCGAACCCGGCGACGCCGATGCGCGGGCTCTGCTCGGTTCCGTCTATCTCTGGACCGGCCGCCACGCGCAGGCTGTCGCGACTCTCGAGCCGCTTGTCGGCGTCAGGCCTGACGATGTGCTGCTCCAAAGCAACCTCGCCCTGGCCTACATCAAGGCAGAGGAAGCGGATGTACGCGACGTCCGCAAGGCGGCCAGCTATCTGCTCGCCGCGTCCGATTCCGCACCCTCAGCAGAGGCTCTCCCCATCCTGGCGGCCGCCTACAAAGACCTGCGCGCCAGCCCCGCGGCGGCCGTCCTGTTCGCGGATCTTACGCCCAGGCAACGGCACCGCCTGGCGGAAACCCTGATGAGAACAGAGGAATACCCGGAGGCGCTCGCACTGTTGGAACCTCTGTTGCCGGAAACGCCGGACGATCCTCTGCTTCTGAACAATCTGGCATGGATACACGCGGCAGCCCGCCAGCCGCAAGTCCGTGAGCCCCGTAAGGCCATCGCCTACGCGCGGCAGGCTCTGCTCTACCAGCCCTGGACTCTGCGCATTTGGCATACGCTCGGCGAGGCGTACCTGGCGGCGGGCGACTGGGGAAAGGCTTATCGGATCGCTCACGAAGGGTTGCGCGCCGCGCGCCTGGGGCAATCGGAACAGGACGCGTCCGAATTCGGCAGACTGCTGGCCAGGGTCGTGAGGGAAAGACAAATCACGGACATCTTCGAATGAGTGTCTGGAGCCCGATGGTCATATGAAGTCAACCTGTGTCTCCCTTGTCGCCGCGCTCTGGTGTCTCAACGCGGTCGGCTCATCCAACCGTGTCGACCATCTGCCCGTCTGGAAGGGGGGAGTGGCCACACTCGGCTCCGTGCAGGTCGACGCGCAACAGCGCTGTGTGACAGCCAAGGGCTGGATCAATCAGACGCAGGGCTTGGTCGAACTGCTCGCGTGCGGTCCGAACGGCAAGGTGCACGAAAGCGTACTGGTTCTGGATGTCAACCCGCTCGACCTCCAGACGGCGCTGCTGTTGTTGAATCTGAAGCCCGGCAGGCCGCCGGCCGCGCTCGGAGAAGGGCGGCCGGAAGGCCCGGAACTTGAGCTATGGGTACACTGGCAGGAGAGTTCGACGAACCGCAGCCTTCGCGCCGAGAGGCTGCTGTACGACGACAAGGGCAAGAAAGACGTACCCGAAACCCGCTGGGTATTCACGGGCTCCGCCGTCGAGAACGGCAAATTCATGGCCCTCGCGGAGGAGAGCCTGGTCGCGACATACTGGGATCCCTGGGCCATCGTGAACCTGCCGCTTGACTGCGGGGCGAACGACGACATCTTGCTCGTCAACGAGAAAACGGTTCCGCCACTGAAAACACCGGTCACGCTCGAGATGAGGGTCCGCTGAACATGGCTAGGCGGCAGGACGCAATGCGGACAGGAATGCGGGAGGTCTGGGGCATCCTGCTGCTGGTGGCCTGCCTGCTCATGTTTCTCAGCCTCGTCAGCTACCGATGGCAGGACATCCGCGCGCTCAACTCCCCCCCAAACGATCCCCCCCACAATTTCATCGGGCGCGCCGGCGCCTGGTTCTCGTTCTGCGCGCTGATGGGGCTCGGCGTCGGCGCGTATCTGCTGCCGGCCGTCGGCCTGTTCCTGGGCCTCCTGCTCATGTCGCCGCACGATTCCCGCTTCCTGCCGCGGCTCGGCTGGAGCCTCGTGGCCCTGCTCGCCGCCGCCAGCCTGCTCGAGTTGCGGCCCGAGTGGTGGCGCCCCGCGTGCGAACGGCTGAACCTTCCCGCGCCCGGCGGCGTTGTGGGGCGCCAGGCCACGCGCCCCTTCCTGTGGCTGCTGAAGGAAACGGGTACGGCCATTCTGGCCGGCGGCGTTCTCGCCTGCAGCCTGGTCATGCTCGTGGGCCGCGCCAGCCTCCGCGCGGCTGGCGCGCGGATCAAAGCGCTCACGCTCGCCGCCGTGCGCGGCGTCAGCGCCGCGGTCGACCGCCGCCGGGAGCGACGCGCGACGCTCGAAAAGGAAGCCAGGGACGTCGAGAAGGAGCGCAAACGCCTGGAAGCCGCGATGCGCCGGGAGGAACGGCTCGCCAGGGTCCGGCCAGAACCCGCTGCGCCGCCGGAGCCGGAACGGCCCCGCGTCGCGCCGCCCCCCGCGCCGGCGCCCCCGCCGCCGAAACCGCGGGAGTCCGCCAAGCCCCCTCCCGCACCTGCCGCCAGAGAAGAGGCCGCGGGCCAGGATACCCCCGATTTCGCCGACTACCGCTTGCCCCCGCTGACCCTGCTGCACGGCGCGCCCGCCGGCAAGCAGAGCGTGATCAAAGGCGACCTGCAGACCACATCCCGAATCCTCAAGGAAACCCTGGAGGAGTTCGGCATCGAGACGGAAATCACCAATGTCGAACAGGGCCCTGTCGTGACGCGCTATGAACTGCTCCCGGCCCCCGGCGTGCGCGTGGAGCGGATCGCCGGGCTCAGCAACAATCTCGCCCTCAACCTGAAGGCCACCAGCGTTCGGGTCCAGGCCCCCATCCCCGGCAAAGGCGTCGTCGGGATCGAGGTGCCCAACATGAGTTCCAGCGTCGTCGTGCTCAAGCAGGTCCTGTCCGGCGAGAAGTGGCGCGACGGCAGGGCGGAACTCCCCCTCGCGCTCGGCCAGGACGTGGGCGGGAACGACATCGTCGCGGACCTGGCCGACATGCCGCACCTGCTCATCGCCGGCGCAACCGGTTCCGGGAAGACGGTCTGCATCAACTCCGTCCTCGCCGGCCTGCTCATGTCCCTTTCCCCGGCCAGACTCCGGCTGATGCTGATCGACCCCAAGATTGTCGAGCTCTCCGTCTACAACGATCTGCCGCACCTGGTCGTCCCCGTGATCACGGATTCCAAGAAAGTCCCGCTCGGGCTGCGCTGGGCGATCAACGAGATGGAGAGCCGCTACAAGCTCTTTGCAAAGGTGGGTGTGCGCAACATCACCGGCTATAATCAGAGGCCCGTCCTGAAGCAGGAGGAGTTGTTCGAGGCCGGCGCCGAGGAGAAGGACGACCAGCCGCCCCGGCGTCTGCCGTATGTCGTCATCGTGATCGACGAGCTGGCGGACCTGATGCTCGTGGCGCAGGCCGAGATCGAGCATGCGATCGCTCGGCTGGCCCAGCTCTCCAGGGCGGTCGGTATCCACATGATTCTGGCGACACAACGCCCCTCGGTGAATGTCATCACCGGCACCATCAAGGCGAACTTCCCCGCGCGCATCGCCTTCCAGGTCGCACAGAAGGTCGACAGCCGCACGATTCTCGACACGATCGGCGCCGATAAACTGCTGGGCCGCGGCGACATGCTCTTCCTGCCGCCCGGCAGCAGCAAACTCGTCCGCGCCCAGGGCGCGCTCACCTCCGACGAGGAGATCCGCGCCCTCGTGCAGTTCATCAAGAAACAGGCCACGCCGAACTACGAGATCAGCGTCAAGGAACGTATGGAAAGCAAGACGGCCGTGATCGACGAAGCGGACGACGAAATGCTGGAGATGGCCGTGGAGGTTCTGCGGGAAACCCAGAAGGCGTCGACCTCCTCACTCCAGAGACGGCTGCGGATCGGCTACAATCGGGCCGCGCGCATCATGGATATCCTCGAAGAAAAGGGGATTGTCGGCCCGTCGCGCGGCTCCGAGCCGCGCGAAATACTGATTGATCTCGACGGCGAAATCCCCGACAATCGCGGCTACGAGGAGCCGGACCAGGAGCAATGACCGGCGCAGGCCGCTGGCCAGCGGCACGGCGGCCGGCGTGAGGGCACACGACCCATGCAAACGCTCGGGCAGAAACTGCGCGCCGCGCGAGAACAGAGACAGCAGACGGTGTCCCAGGTCGCCGCCGCGACCCGGATAAAGACTCAGCTCATCGAGGACATCGAAAACGACGACTTCACCCGCATCGTCGCGCCCGTCTACGGAAAGGGGTTCATCAAACTGTACGCCGAGCATCTCGAGCTGGACGCCGGCCCGCTTGTCGAGGAGTACCTTGGCAGAATCGGCGAACAGGAACGGATGGCGCTGCCGAGCGAACGCGCCAAAGCACGTGCCGGCCAGGCCGCCCGCCGCTCCGCCTGGCGAGTGGTGCGTGCCTGGCTTGCGGAAGGCCGCCTTTCCCGGATCCGCCTGCCGCACATCGACTACGCCGAACGGGTCCTGCTCAGAAAGCCATGGCATCTGCTTGGCGCCGCCTTGGGCGCCGTGCTGCTCGCCGTCTTCGTTTCCAGCGTCGCCAGAAGCTGTGCCGAACGCACGCCTTCCGAGCAACCCGCAGGCAAGATCGAAGCCCCCCCACGCCTCGTGGATGCCCCCCCGCCCCCGTACCTCGATTGAAAGTGTAGAGAGCAGTTCGGGCATGCGCAGCGTGCCCGAACTGCTCTTTCTCGGCTGAAACCTGGTTGCTCTCCGACACAAAGGGCTATCGTTGCGGGAATCGAGGATTGCCACGAGGCCGAGTGCGTCGGATGCCCTCTCGGCCTCTCGCCTCGTGGCAATCCTTTCGATTCCCGCAACTGTCCCCCTCCCTTGCCGATGCCCCGCTCCTGCTATGATTTTCGCGCCCTTTTCGCGCCATTTCGCGGGCAATTCTTCCTCGCGCCAAGCCCAACCCTCCGATATGCGCACAAGTCTCCGCCTTGAACAATCCGGAGCCCTGCGCCTTGCCGACCCGCAGCGCCACTCAGCCCGGGCGGCCCGGGCCACGTTCGCTTTGCACCCGCCGCCCACACCACAGGGTCTGGCGCGCGACGCCCATCAGGATCCGGACGTCGTCTTCCGTCAGCGGGCTCCTGCCCCAGATTCGCCGCAACCCGAGCATCATGTGGTCGGCCTTGTCCTCTTTCATGAAGCCGATCGTCAGCAGCGCCTCACGCCACATCGCAAACATGCGCTCGCGCAGCGCCGACGAGGCGGCGGGTGACTTCTCCTCCGACGGCTCGAACGCGCCCGCCGCCACATACAGCTCATACCCGCACAGCATCACGGCGTGTGAAAGGTTCAGCGAGGTATACTCGGGAGTCGACGGAATCTGGATCAGTTGCGTGCAGAAGGCAAGATCGGCGTTGCTCAGCCCGTTGTCTTCCGGCCCGAAGACAAGCGCGACCCGGCCGCTCCGCGCCGCGTCCAGCAGGGCGGGTGCCCATTCCCGCGGCGTGCGCGAATGCTGCCTGTACAGGCCCAGCCTCGCGCTCGTCCCCACAACCAGCCCGCAGTCCGAGACCGCGTCCGCCAAACACGCAAACTCACGGCGCGCCGCCAGCAGGTCGGCGGCGTTGCAGGCCATCTTGCGGGCCTCCCCCACATCCAGAGCCCGCGGCTCTACAAGGGCGAGGTCCGACAGCCCCATGTTGCACATCGCCCGGCACACGGAACCCACGTTCCCGCCGTAGATCGGACGCACCAGCACCACGCGAAAATTCTCAAGCGCATTCCCGGGCATCTCCGCCTCCCGCCCCTTCGCCCGCACGCCCTTGCATCCGGCGGCCCTTCCGCCCCTTCGGGCTCGGGCGGATCTTACATTGTAAAATCCGCGTCAACAAGCTATCATCGCCCGCATGGCTCTCGCTCCGCCACCAGCCGTTCGCACGCCGCGAACGACCGGAGCGGCCGTGAATGCGGCTTGTGCGGCCCGGAGGCGCGTATCATGGACGAATTGCTGAAACTCCTCAGGGCGAACGCCTTGGAATCGCCCGAGAATCTGGCCCGAATGCTCGACGCCGACCCTGCCGACGTTCGGAAGAAAATCGCCGAATACGAGAAGGCTGGCGTCATTCGCGGCTACCAGGCCATCATCAACGAGGACCAGCTTGACCTCGACTCGGTCAAGGCGGTCATCGAAGTGAACGTCACGCCCGAACGGGAGGGTGGATTCGACCGCGTTGCCGCCCGGCTCGGCAAGTTCCCCGAGGTGCACTCGGTCTTCCTCGTCTCCGGCACGTACGATATTCTCCTGTTCGTCACCGGGAAGAACCTGCGCGAGGTCGCCTTCTTCGTCAGCGAGAAGCTCGCAACCATCGAAGGCGTCACCCGCACCGCTACCCACTTCATGCTCAAGACCTACAAGGAACAGGGCGTTCTGATGGAGACCCAAAAGGAACATGAACGGCTCAAAGTCAGCCCGTAGTCGGATCGCATCCTACTTGAGCGATATTCCGCGCTCCGGTATTCGGGAGTTCTTCGATATTGTCAGCACCCAGCACGACATCATCAGCCTCGGTATCGGCGAGCCCGACTTCGTGACGCCCTGGCACATTCGGGAGGGCGCTATCTTCGCGCTGGAACGGGGCGCCACCTCTTACACCTCCAATTTCGGCCTGATCCGGCTGCGACGCGCTATTGCCGCCTACCTCGAACGCGTCTTCGGGGTGGCCTACGATCCGGAGACGGAAATCCTGATCACCGTGGGGGTGAGCGAAGCCTTTGACTTGGCCGTTCGGGCCGTGACGCAGCCCGGCGACGATGTCCTCTACCACGAGCCCTGCTACGTCTCCTATTCGCCCATCATCACGCTGGCGCACGGGAATCCGATCGCCGTGGCAACGCGCCGCGAGGACGATTTCCGACTGCTGCCGCCCATGCTGGAACAGCGCATCACCCCCAGAACGCGCACCCTGGTCCTGAATTTCCCCACGAATCCGACCGGGGCCACACTGCAGCGCGCCGACGTCGAAGCCCTTGCCGCCTTCGCCGAGAAGCATGACCTGACGGTCATCACCGACGAAATATACTCCGAACTCACCTACGACGGAGACCACGCCAGCATCGCGGCGATGCCCGGCATGAAGGATCGCACCTTGTTCCTGCACGGATTCTCAAAGGCATGGGCCATGACGGGATTCCGGCTCGGTTATGCCTGCGGCCCGGCCGATCTCGTCGAGGCCATGATGAAGATCCACCAGTACACCATGCTGTGCGCCCCGATCCTGAGCCAGGAGGCGGCGCTGGAGGCTTTGAGCAACCCCGACATCGACGTCGAAGAGATGAAGAGTGCCTACCAGAAGCGGCGCAACTTCATCCATAAAGCCCTCAGCGAGATGGGCCTTCCGTGTCACCGCCCGCGCGGAGCGTTCTACGCGTTCCCCTTCGTGGGCGATTTGGGCCTCAGTTCCCGAGACTTCGCGCTGCGACTCCTGCAGGAGAAGAAGGTCGCCTGCGTGCCCGGCGACGCGTTCGGCTCGTCCGGTGAGGGGTATATCCGCTGCTCCTATGCAACGGAAATGGAGGAAATCAAGGAAGCCATGTCCCGAATGGCGGAATTCATCGCCGGGCTGCGTTGACTGGCCGGCCCCCGCCAGAAGAGCAAAGCGGGCTGCGCCCCGGCCTCACGCCGCGAATCTCCCGTTTCGGGCGCCGACAGCGCCCCTTCACCAACGCAGTTCGGGAACCTCGATGAGATCGTTCAGGCGCTTGGCGCAAATCGACTCCCGGCTCTTCTGGCGGGCCTCGAGCCGCTCACGCAGCGCCTTCACTTTCTCTTCCCAGTCCTGTACGCGCAACAGCTGTTCCTGAAGACGCCGGTCGAATGCGTCCTCGACCGCCTTCTTCAGTTCCGCCAGAATCGCCTTGCGCTTCTCAGGATCCGTCTCCTTGCGGTACTCGCCGGCCAGCTGCTCGCAAAGCATGTCTTCCACAATGCCGCGCCCGCGCTTCGTGTCGCCCAGCCGTTCGCCCAGCATCCGCCTCAACTCGTTGCGGAAGGCGTCCGGGTCCGTTCTCTCGAGCGCACGCAGCCGCTCATACTCCTCCGGATCCTCCCTCTGGAGCCGCCCCATGACGGCCTCCTTGCGGTCGCGCACCATCTGCATCAGACGCTCGCCGTGCAGACCCGGCGGCAGGTCAGGCGCCTCGGCGCCGCGCGGTCCGCGTGCCCCCCCCCTTCTGCCGGCGGGCCCCGGCTCAGCCGGCCCGGCATACGCTCCGTCACCCAGCAGCATCCCCGCCAGCATCATCCACGCGACGCGCCGACCCGCAATCCATACTGTCCTCATTGACTCAGCCCCTCCTGCAACCACCCCGACAGCGGGGTCAAAGCATCTCCTCCATCTCACTGAGATCCGCTTCCAGTTCCATCAGCCCGATCTCGATCTCCCCGTCATCCCAAACGATGCTCGCCTTCGCCCCTGCTCGCCACTCCCCGCCGACAGGCACTTCCGCCACAACGGACCGCTCCGGCTCCCGCCTCAGCCGCGGCGCCAGGAAGCCCGCGGTCACGGCCACGAGCAACACGGCCGCGGCCGCCGCTGTCCCGCACACGAGGCGCCAGCCAGCCGGGAAGATCAGAAGGCCAGGACGCCGGCGCGCGCGCGCATAGGCCAGCACCGCGCCGTCCAGGCCCCGCCGCGGCTCCGGCGTATCCTGCAGCGCAAGCCGCAGCCGGCGCAATTGGTCAACAAACCGGCTGCAGGCCGCGCAGCCGGCCACATGCCCCCGGAGTTCTTCAGGCACGCAGCCCTCGATAGAATGCTCCAGAAGCGCCGTCTGTACCTCGTCGCAACGGCTCTGTTGCGATTGTTCCGTCATCCAGCCCTCCCGCCCTTCACGCGAGCGCCTCGTCCTCAATCAGGCGTGTCTTGAGATGCTTGATCGCATAGTGCATGCGTCCGAGCGCCGTATTCACGCTCGTGTGCTGCACGGCCGCAATCTCCCTGAAGGAAAGGCCGCTGAGTCGCATCCAGACCACTTCCCGCTGTTCTTTCGGCAATCTGTCCACCGCTTCCTTCAACACAGCGTTCTCTTCGTCTCGAATCAGGCGCGCCCCAGGCGTTGCCCGGTCCGCCTCAACCGGAACCGTCGCCATCGCCACCTCGTCCCGGACGGCGTGGCGCCGATAGTAGTCCACAACCACATTGTGCGCGATCCGCAACAACCACGCGAGAAATCGGTCCCGATCACGATACCGCCGCAGCCAATTCACCGCCTTCACCCACGTCTGCTGGTACAAATCGTCCACTGTCGCGCTCTGGCCCGGAAGCATGCGATTCAGATAGGCGTAGAGCGGCCTCCGATAACGGGCGTATACCGCCTCAAATGCCCCGTCGTCGCCCGCCAGATACCTCCGAACCAGTTCGCCGTCGGTCGGTTCATCCCCGGAAAAGCGACCCGACTTGCCCATCGCACACTCCATCCACAAAACGCAGACCAACCCACAGATATTGTACACCTTCACGCATCCGGCGCCATCACACAGGATGCAGGATGTTCGGGAATGGACACTGAGTGATTGACCGGGCCACGCGGGCAGCAGGAGGCTCTACCGAATCACGGCCTTCGTGGCACGAGACAGCGCGGCCCACAGCTTCTTGGGGCTATCCGCGGCCAGGATCTTCTCCCGTGTGGCCGCCTCGCTGAAGGTCTTGGTGAGGCCCGAAAGCAACTGCAGATAGACCGCGTTCGCCACCGTGGGAATAACGGTAAAGAAGACGATACGTGTGAGCTTGCGGCCGGGTGCGCCGAACTTGACGCCCTTGCGGCTCGTGCCCAGCGCGAACGCAATGCCGCCCCCCTCCACGTTCCGCACGTGGGGAAAGGCCAGCGTATTCTCGACCGCTGTCGTGGCAAGGGCCTCCCGTCGCAACGACTGCTCAGCCAGCTTCGCCGCGTCGTCGACCAGCCCTTCGGCCGCCATCTTCTGCGCGAACTCCCGGATCACACCATCCCGGTCGGTAGCGCGAAGGCCGGGAATCATGAGGGACTCCGAGGAAAAACGCGCCATGCCGCTCTGTCGTTGCTGCAATTGCTCCACACGCCGGCCCGGCTCCTTCTTGCGCTTGGGCAGTTCCTCGGGATAATACAGAACCCGTGCGCAGTTGTGGCACTGATGAAGATCCTTCTCCGCACGAACCGCCTGGATCAGACTCAACGGCAGATTCAAGCCGCACCCGGAGCAGATACCGTTCGAAATCGGCGCCACCGCCGACAGCCCCTTGTCGCTCATCTTCCGGTACAGGAATTCAATATCGGCCGGCAGACGGCCGAGCAACGTTGCCATCGACTCGTTCAGGTGCTCGACCCGCTCGCTCAGGTTCGTGGCCCGGTGCTCTTCCTTCACCAAGCCCAACTGATGCAATTCGATCAGATCTTTGACAACAGGATGCATCTGCATCGGTTCTCCCGCCCTGGCTTCAGGTTCTCGCTTCTGATGTAAACGGTGAGGGACGACACACAAGCCGCCCACGCATGCACCCTACCAAACGTCACAGCGCTTGGCAACACAAAAACAAAAAGAAAAACACAACAAACTTCTGACGTTGCCCTCCCCGCCCGCTTTGTGATATACGCAGCCATACTGCCGGACAATTGCGTAGGCTACGAGATATCCTGACCGCGGAGAGGTGACCGAGCGGCCGAAGGTGCAGCACTGCCCGCCACACGCCCCGCGACAAGCGCGGGGCTGGCGGGTCCGCC
>JAFGHX010000067.1 GCA_016929905.1 Kiritimatiellia bacterium | reverse complement strand
TTGCCGCTCGCGTTGTAGGCCTTGACCTTGTAATAGAAATGCGTCGCCTCAGGCAGCCCCGTGTCGATCCAGCGCGTCACGTTCGCGGCCGGCTGCGCCACGCGCACCCAGGGGTCGGTCCCGCTCCGGCGCCGGTCGATCTTGAACCCCGTCTCGTTCGAGCTGCGGTCGGCCCAGGCCAGATCGATCCGGGTCGTCGAGACCGGCGTCGCCGTCAACGCGCTCGGCGCGGCCGGCGCCGCTGCGTGGAGCGCCGCACAGGGCAGGGCAAGAACCGCGAGAAAGGCAAACGAGACGACGCGCGCTGTCCGCACGCGCCGCATCGGCAGGCTGCACCGCCGGGGCGCCCACGCCCCGCGGGATGGGATGCCGACCTTCGTCATGGCACACCTCCCCCTTGACTTAACCCGGCGCGCGCACCCGCGCGGCGCCAAGTCTTGTCGTTTCTTCCCATGCCGCTCGAATTAACCGTTGCGCACGCTGCCGGCCGGCCCGCTCGCCCTCCTCCGCCGCACGCCGCGCGTCCGCCGCACGCCGCGCGTCCGCCGCACGCGCATCCCGCCCGACCCAGCGCTCACGTCTGCCATATACTTCCCTATACCACAAAATCTAAACAAAGAAAAGGAAGAAAGTGGGCGGGGTAGCACAAAATGGCCGAAATCTGCAGAAAACGGCCTTAATTTAGCCGGTGGCGTCGGCACGGGCGGAGGCGGGGGCATGTTCCGAACAGGGCGCCTTGACGCGGAGGCCAATCGTCGCGGCGCGTGTCAGTCGAACCGGATCGGCACGTCGTCGGGCAGCAGGCCGGGTTCGGTTCGGGCGGCGATCCGCGGCTCGGGCGGGCGGGCGCCGGGCAGGAGACGATAGTAGACCTCGAGCGTGAGCACGGCCATGGCGGTGCCGTAGACGGCGCCGTAGGGCGTTTCATTGGCCGGCGGCGTCCAATGCCCGTCCCGCTCCTGAGCGCCGGCCAGCACGCCGGGGAACAGCGCGTTCCAGCGGGTCCATTCGCCTTGGCGCGCCGTGTGGCGATGTGCGGCGTTGAATTTCGCCTGGGTCGCGTAGTAAATGCCGCAGAGAATCCAGTTGCCCTGCCGCCAGGTGCACGGCATGGTGCGCAGCGAATCGAGCCCCGCCTCAAGGGGTGTCGCGTCCGCACGACCGATCAGTTGAAGGCCGAGCACACCCGTCGCCGTGATGCCCCATGAGGTGGGCGCATCGGCCAGATCGTAGCGGAACGTGCCGCGGCGGGGCTCAGACGCGCCCGTAAGGTCTTCGCCCGCGCGGGCGAGCGACAGGTCAACGTCCCGGCCGCCCAGCCCCGCGACTCGCGCGGCGTGCAGGGCCTGGACATGCCAGCCCGTGACCGACGTATCGCGCCGGCGCCATTTCGAGTAGCGGTAGTCCCAGCCGCCCGAATCCTGCTGGCCGGCGAGGATCACGCGAACGGCGCGCTCGACCGCCTCGGCCAGGCCGGGTGCGTGGGTGAGGCTGTACGCTTCGGCCAGGGCCAGAGTCGCGATGGCATGGCCGTAGGTGCCGGGCTTGTCCAGCACCTCGAACCCGCCGTTCGCGCTCTGGCGCTCGGTCAGGAATTGCAGGCCGCCTTCGACCGTCGCGCCGAACTCCCGCGACGCGGGCGTCTCGCCGTGCCCGAGAAACGCCAGCAATGCCAGGCCGCTCAGGCCAACGCGGTGCTCAGCCTTCTCACCCCAAGCGCCGTCGGAGCGCTGATTCGCCTTGAGCCAGCGCAGTCCCCTGAGCACCGCCCACTCGACCGCATCGGCCTCGCCGGGGCCGAGATGCCGACGCAGGCACCACTTCCTCAGTGCCGGCGTCGCGCGTTGCGCGTAGACGGTCGGCAGGCGGAACCGTTGGGCGGCGTACAACGGGACGGGCGAGGCTTCGGGCGGCGTCTCGTTTTCGAAGAGCGGAAGATCCTCGAGCGGCGGCGGCATCCCTTCGATAGCCGGGTCGATCCGGGGCTCGTCGGGCGTGTTGTTCAAGTCGTCGGAGAGCGGGACCGTGTCCAGCTCGAACGGCTCGCACTCCGCAATCTCGACCTCGACCACGGGCGGCGGCGATGGCCGAGTCGGAAACGTGACGCACGCGATCAGATAGAACAGCACGCCGGCATGGTAGGCCCCCGACACAAGGGGCCCCACGCTGTGTTCCACTCGTCTGTGCGTCGCGCGCCTCATGAATCATCCAGGCTGCTAGCGAGTGTAGGAGGCCGGTTCGTCGGGTTCTCCATGGTCTTGCGGCCCCCGGACGAAGACCCGCTTGCAGCAGCCATCGACCAGGCCCGCCCGCGAGCCTGGCCGCTGTCCTGGGCGAGGCGGGATGAGGACGACTACGCCGTTCTCGATGACGCACTTGGCTTGCACCGTCTCGGCTATCGTGCGAATCGCGTGCAGCAGCGGGAACGCGGTCAGATCAAACGAGTAGTATATAGGCATCGGTTCCCGCCCGTCGTCCCGGCAGACGATGCGCACGCCCCTCCGCAACGGGTCCGGATCGGGATCGAACGTGACGCCGGCCGTCTCCAGAAGCGCCGCGATCCGCGGCAGGGTCTGCCGGTGGGAAACACACAGTCTCGGAATCTCGATGCCGGCCAGCTTCGCTTCCAGTTGCGCCGGCGTCCCGTCAAAGGGCGCCGGCCTGAGCCCGGACTTCGCGCCCGGCATCGAGCCGCCGCGCACGGGGCCTTCCGAAGCTGTCGTGGGCGGCGCGTTCGACGGGGCCGGAGCCGCATGGGCGGCCCCTGCCCGGACGGTGAGCTGAAACGAGTCGCCCGCGTTCGCCGCGCACGCCGCCAGCATGATGGCCAATATCGCTGTGATGCGGTCTGCCACGTTCCTCATGGGTAGCTCCTTTCGCGTGGGCAGTTTCCTCTTCCCCGCTCACGGCCGCTCCCGTACTGGCTTGCCCTGGGTGTCCACGATGCGAACGCTCAGCAGCATGTACACGGCCTTGTCGCCGCCGGTTGGCAACGAAGCCCCGCCGAGCACGACGGTGGCGCCGTTGTCCATCGCCACTTGCTCGGTAAGACTGCAGTTCTCGACGACCGGCAGCTTCATGGGCGCGATCTGCGGACCCATTGCCTGATCGACCGGATAGCCGAACCCGTATTCCGTCCAGTTCTGGATTTGGCCGAACTCGGACTGTATGATCACGTCGATCGTGTTCATGTCCGACTGCACCGTCGGACACACATTCACGATCGCGCCGATTTCCCGGCGCTCGAATTCCGCGGGCACCACGGCAATCGGCCGCGAGACACTGAGGCTCAGGTTTGTCCCCGCCTGCTTCACCTCGGGCGCCTCGGGCTTGAATTGCGTGGGGTACATGATTTCGGTGACCCCCTTGACCGTGGCGTTCCTTCCGCTCCCTGTGATCAGCCGGGGCGCGGCCAGCAACCGCGCTTTGCCCTTCTTGCACAGTTCGCGGAGCGCTTCGACATTCACGCCGCCGCCCGCCAGCATGGCCGAGACATCCTCCATCGCGACCTGCACGAACTCCACTTCGGCCTCGACCTGCGGGGCGCCGGGCTGGCCGGCGCGCGCCGGGCAGGTTGCGCACGCGCACGCCAGCATTCCCAGAGCCATCATCCACCTTGTTCCGCCAGTACTCATGCGTCTTCCCTCCATTCGTCCTTACGGTTTCTCGTTTCGATCGCCTGCTCCGAACGCGGGCGCCAACCCGCCTCATCCCGTCCGGTTCCCATTCCCTCCTTCCGCATTATCGGCTTTCCGGCGCCGCCGGACAGCTCGGGTTCAACGACTTCGGGCCACCTCGACCGACACGCGCAGCGGCGCGCCGCTGCGCGTGCGGGCCAGGCTGCCGGCGGCGCAAGGCGTTGCCACGATGGTGTATCGGCCGGGGGCCGGCTGCCACGGACAGACCTCGTCCCCGAAATGCGATGTCGAGAACGCGAAGCCGGCGCTCCGGTCTTCTACTCCGCGCGTGGTGCGGCCGAAGACGCGCTTGCCGAATATCTCGATATAGAGCGGGGCGGGCTCCCGCGGCGCGAGGCGCACGACGCCGCGAATGTCGAACAACACACGCGTTGCGCGAGGCGGCTGCGTGTGGGCGCGAATCAGTACGTTCGAGCAGACCCGGGAATCGAGGACGGCCCCGTCTTCCAGGGGCGAGCAGCCGGGCACCGGTTCGCCCGTGTCCGCGCGGACCAGAGACAGGGCCGATACCTTCGGGGCGGTCCGGCCTTTGGCCAGACCGCTTCCGCCCAGAATCGAGCGGCTGGCTTCCACGAACCCGCCGGCCGCGGCGCTGGCGCTGGATTGGGTGATCCTGTGTTCCACCCGGACCAGGCCCGTGAACGTGTCGACGCGCGTACGATCCGGTTCCGCCGCCACCGTGAATTCCGTGCCAAGCACCGTCAGCGTGGCCAGCTCCGTCTCCACGCGCATCGGCGCCTCGCTCGGCTGGGGCGCGATGTCCGCCAGAAGCGCGCCGCCGTCGAGCCGTACATGCTTGCCCCCGTCGCGCACGTCCAGCCGCACGCGCGTATTCGGCAAAACCGTCAGCGTCGAACCGGCACCCGGTTCCGCCCAGCCTGCCGGGGCGGCGTCCTCATAGTGAACCTCGGCAAGCCCCGTGGCGGTCGCGACAAGCGCGTCGTTCGCATAAAGGAATTGCCGGCCCCGGGCCGGCGTCGAGGACCCGTTCCTGACAACCGAAACATCCCCCTCGATAACGGTCAGGAATGCGAAGGGCTGCCCGGCCGCCGGCACGGCCGCATCCGGAGCGACTGTTCTTCCGGCCGTTCGCGGCGCGGGGTCCCGGGCCGGGCGAATGCCCGGTCCGAACGCCAGCCACCAGCCCCCGGCAATCGCCACGAGGACGGCGGCGGCTGCCAACCAACGCCAGGCACGGCGGGCGCCGGGCTTGCCGTACGTCTTGTCAATGGGACCAGGCTCTTCATCCGCATCGCGCGCGGCGGTCCCCTCCTTCAGCAGCTCGCCCAGTGCCGTATCGACATGCGTCAGGCGCACAAACGCCTCGGCGTGCGCGGGGTCCGCCCGCAACCACTCGGCCAGCTCCGCCGCCTGCGCCTCGGTCAACTCGTCCGCGACGTACGCTTCCATCAGTCTTGACGGGTCCGTCATGGCGTCTCCCGCGCCAATCGGCGCTCAATGCATTCCCGCAGCGATGCGCGGGCCCTGGAAAGCATGACTTTGACCGAGCCCGCACTCAGCCCGAGCCGGCCCGCGATCTGCGTCGGCCCCATTTCGTGGAAGTATCTGAAATCCAGAAGCCGGCGCGTCTTGCCGGACAGGCGCTTGAGGCACTCTCGAAGGAACCGGGTCCGCTCGTCCAGTTCGGCTGCCAGCGCGACATGCGCCGCGGCAATCGCCTCGACCGCCTCACCGTCCCCGAGCAGGAGCATGCGTCCTCGCTTGCCCCGATGTCGCCGGATCTCGATCCGGGCAAAGCCAAAAGACCATGCCGCGAAATCGCGAGATGTGTCGAAAGACGAGTACTTGCGCATGCAGCTCACCGCCACTTCCTGCACGATGTCCTGCGCCAAGTGCGCATCGGGAACCCAGGACCGGACGAAACGGGCGATGCGCGGCTGTATCGCGCTCCAGCGCCGGACGAACGCTTCGTTGGCTTCCGTCTCTTCCGACATGTCTATCCCATCCTCCGTCGTCCGCTTCCACCCAGCACTCCACCGTGAGGAGCAAAAGGTTAACAGACATTCCGTGCTTGGGCACCCTGAATTCCGGGACTGACACGCGCCGTGGCGTGCGCAAGCCCCCCCGCGGAATATGGCAGACCGTGCGCGCCGCGTCGTCAAAACGCCGTCAAGAACAGGCCAGATCGGCGGCGGGTCTTTTTTTTGACAAAAACTCTTGCAACGCAAGACAAATGTGGATATCTTGTGTTGCAAGAGTTCCGGACAAGGGAAGGCGAGGCGAGGCATGAGGTATCCGAAGGAGCTGCTGAAGGGGATCACGCCGCTGGTGATCATGGAGATTCTGCGCGAGGCGCCCTGCTCGGGTTTTCATCTTGTGGGGGCGATTCGGGCGCGCAGCGGGGACACGCTGGAGATTGGGGAGGGCACGGTGTATCCGCTGCTCTACAGGCTGGAAGGCAAGAAGCTGATTCGGGGCGAATGGGAGGCGGGCAAGGGTACGCGTTCGCACAAGGTGTATCGTCTGACGCGGCGCGGGGCCGAGGAGCTTGAGCGACAGAAGGCAACATGGCGGGATTTCGCGACGGCGGTGAGTCTATTCACGGGAGGCAGCCAATGAGCGAGGCGATAGAGCGATACGTCAGTGACGTGGCGCGGCGGCTTTGGGTGAAGGCTGAGCGGAAGCGGGACATCCTCGAGGAGCTGCGCAGCCACCTGGAGGCGATTGAGGAGGCCGAGGGTTTGCTGAGCGAGGAGGCGATACGGGCGCGGTTCGATACGTCTCGACGGTTGGCGGGCCGCGTCAACCGTTCGATGCGGTTGCGCGACGTAAACATCCCTGTACTGACGTTCGCGCTGATCTGCGTCGTCCTGGTGGTTGCGTTCCCGACCATGAACTTCCTGTGCTGGTGGATCATTCAGATACGGGACGGGTGGTCCCACGGCCTGAGCGCCCCCCTCGGATCGGCGGCCGAGGTCGGCATCTACCTGTTCCTGACAATCGCGATGGTGCTGGGCGGGTGCACATTGGCGGCCCGCGCCTCCTATCCGCGCGTCCTTCTGTACCTCATTGCGCTCTGGCCCGCCACTTACACGCTGTGTTTCCGGGTTGTGAGTCCCGTCATGACGCGCGCTCGCGTGTCCGATATCGGGCTCAACTACGTGTGCGGCAACGCGTTTCAGGTGTTGGTCCTGGCCTTGGCGGGCATCGTCTGCGCGGCCGGCGTGATGCGTCTGTTCCGGTACCCGCGCGAGGAATGGCATGTGGAGTGAACGAGAGGAGTCGTGACGCATGACGAAGAGACGAATACCCACGATCGTGGCCGCCGCCGCGCTCAGCGGCCTGGCCGGCTGCTCCATGTTCGACACCATAACGGAGACAACGACTTACGAGCACAACCGAAACACGACGATCGGCAGGGAACTGGTCGATCTGCGGGAAGCGCGCGACAGACACGCGATCTCGGAAGAAGAGTATGCCAAGGCCAAAGAGAAGATTCTGAAAGGTGGGCCGGATCGAGTCGCGAAATCCGGGCCCGGAACGAAATAGAGCGCTTGGATACGCCCGAGAGAGCCAAACCTACCTGGCGACGGTAACCATGCAGGGGCTTTCGAACCGGAGCAGGGCGGAACCGACCGAGCTGCGCAGAGAGACGCTGCCGGCTTCCGGCGCCAAGTCCGTGACTTGCCAGTGGCCCAGGGACCCGCCCTCCTGAAGGTAGTGGATCGAGTGGGCCTTGCGATCCGAGAGACAGACCCAGACCCCGTCCGGGTAAAAGACGAAAGCCAGCAGTCGAAGATCCGGCTTGCCTGCCGAGCCCGATCCATCATGCACACTCTTGCCCGTCACCACGGCGGCCAGGTCTTGCTTGACCGGCTCGCCGGTCGCGCCGGCGAATTCCGCGAGTGTCATCAGTGCCAGCCGGTCCTCGTCCTCGGTTTCCACGACGACGAAGCCGGCCATTTCGAGGCACAAGTCGATAACCTCCTTTGCCTCCACGCGCGTCAATCTAACGCTGTCAAGAGGCATGGTCACGCTCAGCACGACGTCTTCGATGGCGTCCATGTTGGCTATGCGGGCGTTCTCGCCCACCAGCTTCGCACGGAGGTGGCAAAGAAATCCGATGGAGGAGCTTCGTAATCCCAGCGCAACCAGAACTCCTTCATCCGAGCTCTGTGTGGAGGGCCGAATGCCGGCCTTCTTCGGCCGCTTACGGACGGCCTGAGGTTGGGCCGGCGTGGGCGATTCCAACCGGACAGACGCAGCGACGGGCGCAGCCGACACAGGCCCGGTCGACGCGGATACGCTGGGCGCGGTCCGCGCAGCGGGCGGCCGCGCGGACTCCGAAAGGCTGGGTCCAGGCGCCGGGTCGGGCCGCCGCGGAACGGCGGTTAGAACAGCGGCAACGAGAATGGCGATGCCGCCTGAGCCCACGACAAACGGTTTCCAGCCGAGCCGCGCCACGAGGCGCGCCGGCAACGCCAGACTTGCCGCCCGGGCCTCGCTCCCCGCCTTCGCCACCAGCAGCCCCGAAACCAGTGCGGTTGGCGGCGCCACCGACGCCGGCGCGGCAAGAAGCCCATCCAGTCCAGGCAGCATCGCGGCACACCCGCTGCCCGCGAGCGCCTCTTCCAGCCGTGCGCGGCCTTTGCCGAGCTTCTTCCAGACCGCGTTTGTAGAGCAGCCCTGTTCCGCCGCCAGTTCTTGAAGGGTGCGCCCCTCGTAATGATACTTGACGAGCAATTCGCGCATGTCGGCCCTGAGTTGACCCAATGCATCGTGCAGCGCACCCCACGCGTCGTTCGAGCCTCGCACTCGATTCATATTCTGCATGTTCGCTGCCTCCTCTTCCCGTTTCCGCCGCCGCAGGCCCCCCCGCCGACTGTCGATTGCCGCGTTCACCGAGGTCCGGTAGACCCAACCCTGCAGGTAGACATCCTCAGGCAGCCGGTTCACGCTTCCAACGACCTTCAACAGCACCATTTGCGCCGCGTCCTGCGCGTCGTGATGGTTCCGCAGCACGTTGTAGCACATGCTGTAGACGGGGGTCGCCAACGCCTCGAGCAGCCGCACAAGCCCGCCCTGGGTCGGGTCCCGCTTGTAGCTGACGAACAATTCCTGCGTTGTCATATCACTCTGTACAACGCCGCGGCGCGGCTCCTTTTCAACCTTGAGGGAAAAATATCCATGTCCCCGGCCGCGAGGGCGTCAGGTAGAGAACAGATCCTCGCCCGTCACGGTCAAGGATACAAGGTCCTTTGACCAGGTGTTCTCTTCAAGGCCCGCGGCGGAGATCAATGCCCAGTCGATCTGCTTGGCGGTCTTGACGTGCGCCTCAAAGACGTCCTGTTTGCGCTTGAGCGCGTGCGCCTCCGTCTTGCGTACTCGAAGGATGAAGAGCCCTCAGCACCCGACCACATGCAGCTTGCGGCCGGCCCGGTCGAGCGTGTCCCAGCGGATTCTCTCGTCCCAGGAGCGATCGGACCGGTCGAAGAGCACCAGCCAGGCCTCGGGCGCGGCGAGCCGTTCGGCGTAGGCGGCGAGCTGCTCGATGCCCTCGGCGCGCGATTTCGCGCCGCGCACGAGTTTCAGCTCGACCGGATAGTTCCGGCCCGCGTAGCCGACACACAGGTCCACGCGCCGCGTGCCGGTCGCGAACTCGCGGTCGAGCCGCGCCCCGCCGTTGAGC
>JAFGHX010000066.1 GCA_016929905.1 Kiritimatiellia bacterium | reverse complement strand
CCGATGCGCAGCTTGCCGCAATCGCGCGGCTGGAAGCTCCATCCCTCAAGCTCCTGACCGGACCCGGCCTGCTCTCCGCCGAGACCGTGCAACGCTTCGGTCCGGAGATCGTCGATATCCTGCAACAGGAATGACTATCCGAGTCCGCGAGGAGTTCATGCGCCATAAAAAACGGCGGGGCCGCAAGGACTCCGCCGTTTTTTCTATTGATCCATTGCAGCCGGGGCATGAATCTCTCCCGGCCGTCTGCACCTCACGGGTGCGTTGTTATTACTTGCTACTCCCCGCCTTGATCGCCGCCTGGGCCGCCGCGAGGCGCGCGATCGGCACGCGGAACGGCGAACAGCTCACATAGGTCAGGTTGTTCTTGAAGCAGAACTCGACCGAAGCCGGGTCGCCGCCCTGCTCGCCGCAGATGCCGACCTTGAGGTTCGGCCGGGTGGCGCGCCCCTTCTCCACGGACATCGTGATGAGCTGTCCGACGCCGTCTTGGTCGATGGTCTGGAACGGATCGGCCGCGAGCAGCTTTTGGTCGAGATAGTCGTTCATGAACCCGCCGATGTCGTCGCGGCTGAAGCCGAAGGTCATCTGGGTCAGGTCGTTGGTGCCGAAGGAGAAGAACTCGGCGGTCCTGGCCATGCGGTCGGCCAGGAGCGAGGCGCGCGGGATCTCGATCATCGTGCCGTACTTGTACTCCAACTCGGCCAGGCCGGAGGATTTGAGCACTTCGGCATACACGCGGTCCGCGATCTTTTTGACGAAGTCGAGCTCGGCGACATCGCAGGTCACCGGCACCATGATCTCTGGCAGACACTTCTTGCCCGCCTTGATCAGTTCGGCCGCGCACTCGATGATGGCGCGGATCTGCATCTCGGTCACCTCCGTATAGGTGATGCCGAGGCGGACGCCGCGGTGGCCCATCATCGGGTTGGATTCGTGCAGCGCCTCGCCGCGCTTCTTGATGTCCTCCGGCTTGATGCCCAGGGCCTGCGCCAGTTCCGCCTGCTTCTCCGCGCTCTGCGGCACGAACTCGTGCAGCGGCGGATCAAGAAGACGGATCGTCACCGGCAGCCCCTCCATGACCTCCATCGTCCCCTTCAGCGAGGCCTTGACGAACGGATAGAGTTCATCCAGCGCGGTCTTGCGCTCCTCGGAAGTTTTGCTCAGGATCATCTTGCGCAGGCAGAAGAGCGGCTGGTCGGAGCCTTCGCCGTAGAACATGTGCTCGGTGCGGAACAGGCCAATCCCCTCCGCGCCGAAGTTGCGGGCGTTTTTCGCATCTGCGGGCGTGTCGGCGTTGGTGCGCACGCCCATCGTTCGGAACTTGTCAGCCATGGTCATGAACCGCTGGAAACGCGGATTCTCGGAGGCGTCCATCATCGGCAGCGAACCCGTATAGACATGGCCCTTGGTGCCGTTGAGCGTCACGATATCGCCTTCCTTCAGAACGATGTCCGAGCCGGCGATCTTCGCGGTTCGGGTCTTCTCGTCCACGTGCAGGCCGCCCGCGCCGACGATGCAGCACTTGCCCCATCCGCGAGCCACCAGCGCCGCGTGCGAGGTCATGCCGCCACGCGCGGTGAGAATGCCGACCGCTGCGCGCATCCCTTCGACGTCTTCCGGGTTGGTCTCTTCGCGCAAAAGGATGCACTTCTTCTTCGCCCGGAAAGCGGCCACGGCGTCTTCCGCTGAGAAGACCAGCGCACCGCAGGCTGCGCCGGGTCCGGCGGGAAGCCCCTTGACGATCGGTTCGAGCCCCTTCTCCGCCTTGGGATCGATGATGGGATGGAGGAGTTCGTCGAGCTGTTTGGGATCGACCCTGAGCACGGCGGTCTTCTCGTCGATGAGCCCTTCGTCGAGCATGTCGATCGCCATGTTGAGCGCGGCCGTGCCGGTCCGCTTGCCGACGCGGCACTGGAGCATCCAGAGTTTGCCCTCTTGGATCGTGAACTCGATGTCGAGCATATCGGTAAAGTGCTGCTCCAGCTTGGTCCGGATCGCGTCAAGCTCCGCGTAGGTCTCCGGCATGGCGTGCTCCATGCTCACGAGGTGCTTGTTCTGCTCGTTCTTGGTGTCGTCGTTAATCGGGCTCGGGGTGCGGATTCCGGCGACGACGTCCTCGCCCTGGGCATTGACCAGCCACTCGCCGTAGAACTTGTTGTCGCCCGTGGCCGGGTCGCGCGTGAAGGCCACGCCGGTGGCGGAGGTGTCGCCCATGTTGCCGAAGACCATGGCCTGGACGTTGACCGCGGTGCCCCAATCGTCCGGAATCCCTTCGATCCGGCGGTAGGAGATCGCCTTCTTGCCGTTCCAGCTTTTGAACACGGCCGCGATGCCGCCCCACATCTGCGCCATCGGATCGTCGGGGAAGGGCTTGCCGAGGTGCTTTTCCACAAGCGCCTTGAAAGCACCGGCGAGCGCTTCGAGATCCTCGGCGGTCAGCTCCGTGTCGGACTTGCACCCCTTGGCGCGCTTCACCTCGTCCAGTTTTTCATCAAGAATTTTTCGGATGCCTTTCCCTTGGGCGGGCTCAAGCCCCTCGGCCTTCTCCATGACCACGTCGGCATACATCATGATCAGGCGGCGGTAGGAGTCCCAGACAAAACGGGGGTTGTTCGTCTTGGCGATCATGCCCGGGATCGTGACCGTGGAGAGGCCGACGTTGAGCACCGTGTCCATCATGCCGGGCATCGAAGAACGGGCGCCGGATCGGCAGGAGACGAGCAGCGGATTGACGGCGTCGCCGTATTTCATGCCCATGATTGCCTCGGTTTTCCTGAGGGCATCGAGGACCTGGCCGGTCAACTCGTCGGGGAGTTTGCAGCCACCGTCGTAATAGGCGGTGCAGCATTCGGTGCTGACGGTAAAGCCCGCCGGCACGGGAATGCCGAGGGAACACATCTCAGCCAGGTTGGCGCCTTTGCCGCCCAGCAGGTTCTTGTCGGTTGCCTTGCCTTCAGCGGCGCCGCCGCCAAAGGTAAATACGTATTTGGTCATGGGTCGCTCTCCTTCTTTGAATTATTTGGGCTAATGGGGACAGATTTCAAATCTGTCCCCATTGGGAATCAACCTCTGATTAACGTCTTTCGCCGGTGTGACGTTCAGAACTTTACCTGCGGCGTCGCCTTGGCGGCCGGAGGGGCCTCGAAGAAAGCCTCCTCTTTGAAACCGAACATCCCGGCCAGCAGATTCGCCGGGAAGCTCCGGATCGCCACGTTATACGCCTTGACAACCTCGTTGTACCGCATTCTCTCTACCGCGATCCGGTTTTCCGTCCCGGCCAGTTCGTCCTGCAGCCGGAGGAAATTCTGGTTCGATTTAAGGTCGGGATAGTTCTCCATGACCACAAGAAGCCGGCTCAGGGCGCCGCTCAGTTCATTGTTCGCGCTGATCTTGTCCGGAACCGTGTTTGCGCCGCCGACGCGGGCGCGGGCATTGGTCACCTCGGTAAGGACATCCTTTTCCTGTTTGGCATAGCCTTTGACCGTTTCGACCAGATTCGGGATCAGGTCAAACCGCCGTTGAAGTTGATTTTCCACCTGGGCCCAGGCCGACTTGACCCCTTCGTCCATCGCTACGAACCGGTTGTAGTTCCCCTTGAAAAAGGAGTAGATCATCACCCCCAGAACGACGATGACGATCAGGACAATCAGAAGGGCTTTCTTTCCACTGCTCATATCGTACCTCCTTGCTTATTGATCAT
>JAFGHX010000065.1 GCA_016929905.1 Kiritimatiellia bacterium | reverse complement strand
GAAGTGGTCGGCATTGTCCAGCCACAGGAAATACGTCTTGCCGGGCGGCAGCAGCCTGAGGACCTCCCATCGCGTCTCAGCCGGCATGCTTGTATTATCGGCGCTCTTCTGAACGTCCTTCGAACCCGTCAGGCAGACGAGCGGGCGGTTGATGGTCTTGTAGCTGTTGGTGCCGAAATAGGTGCCGCCCGGGCTCTGTGGGGACATGGCCAGGCCGAACGTCACGCGCGGGTCGCTCAGATCGGGGCCGAGTCCCGTGCCTGGCTCCACGCGGGGCTCCAGGTGGTCCAGGATCGGGCGCGCGCCGCAGACGGCGAGAGTCGTGTACGCGCCGTAGGAATGGCCCATCACGGCGATTCGCGTTGTGTCGATCTTTCCTTTCAGATCCGCGTGCTCTCTGTTCCAGGCGATGGCTCGATCGATGGTGAAGCTGACGTCCCTTGGGCGCTCCAGCAGCGAGCGCGGGTCTTTCGTGATGGCGTGGAGCGCTGCCTTGAATCGCATGCGGCCCCCCGCCCGGCTCATGAGGTGCTTGATCCGCTCGTTGTTGCTGTACACGTGTTCCGGGCACAAGACAACGTAGCCGTGGCTGGCCAAGTGCTCGGCTTGGTACAGATGCGCGTCCCAGGTTCCCACGCCCCCGTGCGACATGACTACCAGCGGACAGTTCGTGCCCGTTTCGGGATACAGCACTTTGATGGGCACCGAACGGTTCTGCCGGTTCGTGTCCACCAGGGCCGGGAATTCCAGGCTCTTCACCCGATACGGGCCCGGGCGGTCGTAAGCGGTCTCCCCGGCTGTGAGCATCCCTGCCCCGGCGGCCGCCGCGGCGAAACTGAAGATCCATTTCATGGGCTGGCCTCGATCGCGTACGCTCTGTCTACATCTGATGATACGCATGCGGCGGCCGTAGGGCTACACCCTCTCTTCGTCAAAGGGGCTTGCCCGGCGCGCGCTGCGGTGCTAATTGTGTTGGATGCGTTCGGGCAAATTCATCGGGGTGTGTGTGGTTCTGCTGTGCGGCTGCGCGGCGATGCCGGCGTTCGGGGCGCAGGGCGCGGCGCTGCCGCCGGGCCGCTCGCTTCCGGCGTTCCCCGGCGCGGAGGGGTTTGGCGCCGACACGCCCGGCGGACGCGGGGGCCGGGTCCTGGAAGTCACCAATCTGAACGCCGACGGCCCGGGCAGCCTGGCCGTGGCCGTGGGGGCCGAGGGGGCGCGCATCGTGGTGTTTCGGGTGGGCGGCACGATTCACCTGCAAAGCGACCTCCGGATCCGGGAGCCGTTCGTTACCCTGGCCGGCCAGACAGCGCCGGGTGACGGTGTGTGCCTGCGCGGCGGCTCGCTGATCATCACGACCCACGACGTGGTCGTGCGGTACCTGCGCGTGCGCGTCGGCGACCATCCCGACGGCAGCAACCCGGAGAACCGCGATGTGTTGGGCATTGCCGGCGAGCCGGACAACGTCTACAACATCGTGATTGACCATTGCTCGTTCAGTTGGGGCACGGACGAGAACGTCCAAACCTGGTACGGCCCGCGCAACGTCACCATCCAGTGGAGCATCAGCAGCGAATCGTTGCACGACAGCCTGCATCCCAAGGGCCCGCACGGGAAGGGCATGCTGATCGGCAGCCGGGCCAACACCGTGACGGTGCATCACTGCCTGCTCGCGCACAACGACGACCGCAACCCCCGAATCGGCAACAGCAGCGCCGAAGAGCCCTCGATCGTCGATTTCCGCAACAATGTCGTCTATAACCACGGGCCCTGGCTGCTCGGACAGGTCTGCGGGCGTGTCCACATGAACATCGTGGGCAACTCGGTCAAGCAGGGGCCCGACTGTCCGACGACGACACGGGGGCTGTCGCTGCGCGACGACGACGCGCAGCGTTTCTTCTTCGCGGACAATCTGCGGATGAACCCGAGCGGCGCGGCCAGTCCCGACGAGACGGGCCTTCTCCACGCGGGCAGCGAACAGCTCGGCCGGCTGCGCGCCGAGACGCCGATTCCCGCCCCGCCCGTCGCCACGGAGCCCGCGGCGGACGCGTTCGACTCCGTGCTGAATTTCGCCGGCGCCACCTTGCCCGTGCGTGACGTGGTCGATGCGCGCATCGTGCAGGAGGTCCGAACGGCGAAGGGCTGGATCATGAATGCCCCGGCGGAGGTCGGCGGCTGGCCCAATTACCGGTCCGCGCCGCCCGCGCCGGACGCCGACCACGACGGCATGCCCGACGCGTGGGAAGACATCTACGGGTTGGACGCCAACAACCCGGCCGACGCCCAGAAGGACCAGGACGGCGACGGCTACACGAATGTGGAGGAGTTCCTCAACGCGACGGACCCGCTGAACAAGACCGCCGGCCGGTCGGCCCGGCGCGAGTGGCCCAGGGAACAGGAAGGCAATGCACGGCTCGGCTTCGAGCGCGCGCGGAACAACCCTCTGCCTCCTGTGCCGCCTCCCGCGCCGCGCGAGCCGTTGCTGGAGGCCGTTCGTGCCTCTGGCAAGGAAGTGGCCGACTTGCTGGGCATTCGCTTCGTGGAAATAGCGCCCGGCGAATTCATGAAGGGCCGCCCCTCCAGCCGATTGGGGCAGGTGAAAGTCATTCTCACGAAACCGTACGAAATCGCCGCCTCCGAAATCAACCAGGCCCAGTGGACCCGCGTGATGGGCAACGCGCCGTGGTCCGGCCGGGATTACGCCGCCGACGATCCCGACTACGCGGTGACCTACGTCAGCCGCCTGGACTGCCGGGAGTTCATCGCCCGGCTCAACGCCTGCGGCAGCCGTCTCTACCGCCTGCCGACGGAAGCCGAGTGGGAATACGCCTGCCGCGCCGGCGCCGACTCGGAGTCCGGGTTCGGATTCGGCAAGGACGAGATCGGCGAGTATGCCTGGCATTTCGACAACACCGTGCGGCAGGCTGAAAAGCATGCGCACCCCGTCGGCCTCAAGAAGCCCAATGCGTGGGGCCTGTTCGACATGGCGGGCAACGTGTTCGAATGGTGTCACGACGGCTGGGACCTGCGGACCTGGTCGGCCGAAAAACACGGCCCCGTCCGAAAAGACCCGGTTGGCCCCGAATCGGCCCGCTACTACGTCGTGCGCGGCGGCAGCTTCTACGACCGGCCGAATCAGATCCTTACCTATCCCGCCAGGTGCCACCGGATCGGATACCGCAACTTCGATGTCGGGTTCCGCATCGTCCGGGTGGCGCCGTAAGGACTGCCCGACGTCAATACACCCAGGCGAGCGTTGGGCCTGTCGAAAAAGCCCGCGGCCGGCACGGAGGCCGGCCCTCCGTCCGGAGCCGGGCGACTGAGCCCGGCCGCCAGCAGGTTGGACAAATCGTTCCGCTCCGTGTACCCTGTGCGCAAAACGGGGCGACGCCATGCGGCATCTCTCAGTCAGGCAAGTCAAGTTGCCCGGCTTCACGCGGCTAAGCCGCCTGATGAACAGCGCCTTTGCCCACACGGGCGTGACGTTCATCAGGGCCGACCATGCCCGGCTTAGAGGCTATCTGGCGGACGACCGCTGCCGTTGTTGGGCGGCTTGCGGCCCGCGCGGCGCGCTCTGCGCTTTCGCCATCGCATACCTGGCGGAAGACGGCACCGGCTGCATCGACCTGTTCGCCGTGCCCGAGGCGACGGGCCCTGGCGCCGAGCGGATGCTGGCATGCGTCGAGCGCTACCTGGGCCGGCGCGGCGCGCACAGCATCCGGGTCGGATGCCTGCCGTTCATGCGCTGGACGGCCGTTGGGCTCGGCTCTCCGCGGTGCCTGTTCTTCCTCGATCACGGCTACCGCAATCGCGCCTACTCCCTCAACCCGCAGCCCTACATGGTGAATGCCGCCGTGCAGCGGTTCAGAGTTCCGCCGCGGGTACGGCAGTGGCAGAAGGCGCTCGCGCGCGAGGGGGTGACCTTTGGCCGGCCGATCGCGAAACACAAGCGGTCGGCGGCGGACTTCGCGGAGACCTGTTTTGGCGAAGAGGCCGTGCGCAAGAGCGACAACCCGTTCAGGAAATACTGGCCCAACTACCGCGCCCAGATACTGAAGGCGCTGGAACAGGGCCCGCCGTACCCGATCTTCTGCGCGTTCGACCGCGATACGGTCATCGGCTACGTCGGCCCGATTCGTGCGGGGGAGGGCCGGGGCGGGTTCGGGCATCCGTACGTCATGCCGGCGTATCGCGGCCGAAAGATCGGCGTCGTCCTGTTCAACCTGTGCGTGGACCTGCTCAGGCGATGGGGCGCCGAGGTCATCCCGCTGAGCACCGGCAGCGAGAACACGGCCCAGGAGATCTATGCCGGCGCGGGGTTCACCTATCGGTTCCTCGGCGGCGGAAGTCTGCAGAAGAATCTGCGGCGGTGCTGAAACGCGTCACAGGACATGTCGTGCCTGCGGGGGCAGCGGCTCGCGAGACGCTCGCCCTCCATGACTGGCGTAGGGAGGGCGAGCGTCCCCGCGAGCCGTTCAACGGCGTGGAGTCGCCACGCCGCCCTTGACTTTCGACGTCCGCATTCGTGATGCTTGCCGGGATACCGCGGGGAGGAGAGGCCGTGTCTATTCGAGCCGTGACGATCGCCGGCCTGCTCGCGCTCAGCCTGCTGGTCACGACCAGCCAGGCCAGGGAGGAACTCGGCCTGAGCGGCGCCTGGGAATACCAGCAGGTGCCGGACCTGACCAACCCGCCGCCCGGTTCGTGGGAAGCCGTCACCGTCCCCGGATACCTGTCCGGGTACGACTATGAACGCGCGTGGTTCCGGAAGATCTTCACGCCGCCCCCCGGCATGACGGGCATGCGCATCAAGATTCTCTTCGGCGGGGTGAAGTTCGCCAGCCAGGTGTACGTGAACGGGCAAGCGGTCGGCGGCCACCTGAACGGATACGACCCGTTCGAATTGGATATCACCGCCGCCGTCCAGATCGGCGTCACCAACGAACTTCTCGTCGGACTCACCGACTGGACGGGCGTTTTGTCGCACGATGTGGCCTTCACGAACATGGCGCCGGGCGAGCAGGCGCGCGACCGGGCCCAGAACGCGCTGCTGGCGCCGATCGGCGGCCGGTACGATCTTGTACGGCATCTGGCAGGGCGTTACGGTCCGCAGCGTGCCCGCGTTGTCCGTCGAGGACGTTTTTGTCATGCCTTCCGTCCGCGAGAATACGCTTACCATCCGGACCCGCCTTCGGAACGAGGGCACCGTGCAGGCGAACGCCGTGCTGCGCCACACGGTCCTGACCAATGCCCAGCCCGTGCTCACGTTCACGAACGCCTCCGTTGTGCTCGATCCGGCCCAAAGCGCCGATGTGGACGTGTCGGCGACGTGGTCGGAGCCCCGGCTCTGGTGCCCCGACGATCCTTATCTGTACGATCTGAGCACCATGCTCGAGACGAACAGCGTGTCCGTGGACAGTCTCTCAACACGCTTCGGGTTCCGGGAGGTCTGGTGCACGAACGACAGCTTCTACTTGAACGGCACGAAGCTGCACCTGCTGGCTACCTCGTGCTGGCCGCCGACCAGCCTGATGGACGAGCCGGATATCAGGCAGGTGCTGCGGGAGGTGAAGGCCGGCAACAACGTGGCGTTCCGGCTGCACACGCAACCGTGGAACAAGACCTGGTACGAGGTAGCCGACGAGGAGGGGCTTCTCATTGTCGAGGAGGGCGCCGTGTGGTGCGATTCGACCGGTTACCGGCTGGCCGACCCGGCGTTCTGGACGAACTTTTCCGACCATCTGACGGCCGCCGTCCGCCGGGACTGGAATCATCCGTCGCAGGCATTCCCCCAAGCGCGCGCCTTGCCAGAGGCGAAAAGAGCACCGCCATACGTTAGCGTATTTGCGTCGGGCAGTACTAAGCCCTCGCGCGGGAATTTTCGCGTGCTCGTTCACGTGGGGTCGGAGGACGGGTTGGATCATGCCGCCGTCGTCGAGATACCGCGCGGACAAGCCGGGCTGATCTGCTCGCAGCTGCTTCTGACGACGCGGTTTGATTCCGAGCCCATGGCCGGCGTCCTTCTCCAGCGAATTCTCGGTTACTGTTCCGCCTCACGGCCGGCTTCCGGCCGTGCCGGGCTGGTCGGAGAGGCGGATGCCGACGCCGTCAAGAGGCTCGGCGAGCTGGGTCTGACGCACGCCGATCTCACGGGCCACCTGGCCGCGTGCGACCTCACGCCCTATCCCCTGCTGGTCGTCGCCGGCGGTGCGGGGGCCTGGAACGAGGCGGAAACCTCGCTCGGTCGGCTGGTCGCGTATGTGGAGGGCGGCGGCCGCCTGCTGCTGCACCGACCGACCGAATCGTTCCTCAACGCCGCCGGACCGGTGCTGTTTCCGAAGCTGGAATGGGCGCCCCGCCCGGCCCTGCCGGTCCTGCGTCGCGAATCGAGTGCGGGCACATGGAGTTTCGCGAACCACGACCTGTACTGGATCGATGACCCCGGCGATTGGCGGGTCGGTTGCACGCTGTCGACAAACATCGCCGCGCGGGTGTTCCGGAAGCTCTTCACGCTGACCGGCTATGACACCGTTGAGGCCGAAGACATGCCCGTCAAGACGGGAGGCGCGTCGATCACAGGCGGCTGGTGCCTGAACGTCAATGCCTACATCGCTCAGACGATCACCTTTTCGAACACCGCCTCCTATCTGTTCGGGGTCCTCGCCTACGGCACTCCCGCCTACGGCGAATACCCGCGGATGGTGCTGAGAATCGATGGCACCCCGCGCGACGCCGTCGTGGTCGACAGCGACGATTGGCAGCTCTTCTCGTTCGCCGAGGAGCTTGCCGCAGGCGCGCACGAGGTGGCCCTGGAGTTCGACAACGATGCGTGGGACCCGCCGGACGATCGGAACCTGTATCTGGACCAGTTGCGGTACGGCCCGGATCCTTCGCCCGGCGACGGCCGTCTCCTCACGGGCCCCGGCGCGTTGGTCCAAGTCAATCGCGGCGCGGGTTTCATTCTCCTGGACGAAACCGGTTGGGAAGTGGAGGCGAGGGAACGGACCAAGGCGGACCGGTTGATCGCCTCGTTGCTGACGGATCTCGGCGCCGAAATGGACGTCCTCTCGGGCGTCGTGCTGGAGGCGGAGGATTGCACGCCCGTTGGTTTCGGCGCCTACGACGTATTCGACGGCATGGCCCGATGCAACAGCAACGGGCGGCTGGAGACGTCGATCGTTTTCTCCGCCACGGCCACCTACTCATGGGACGTGACCGGCTTCGGTACGCCGGCCGAAGGCGTCTATCCCGAGCTGGAGCTGCGCATCGACGGGGTCAAGGCCGACTCGGTCTTCGTGGCCAGCGAAACGCTTGACGTGTTTCGCCTGTCGGCGGATGTGACGGCCGGAACGCATACCGTGGCACTCGCGTTCGTGAACGATTTCTACGCCCCGCCCGAGGACCGGAACCTGGCCCTCGACCGGTTCATCGTGGCCAGGGTTCCCGATCGGGACGGGCCGGCAGGGCCCAGCACGCTCAGGGTCTTGCCGGCGCATTGAAGGGTCCCCTCCGGATTCCACGGGATATTTCTCCTCTCATCCCCTGGAGGGCGAGGCTGAGCCGAGCCGCCCGGCCGGCGCGATAGCGCCGGCCGGGTCCGTGCGGTGGCGGCAAGACGTATCTTTGCCAACCGGCGACGTCGTACTTTGCGGAGTGACTGTACGCCCGGCCGGCTCGGCTCAGCCTCGCCCTTCAGGGGGCGTGGCACGCGGGTTGGACAAAAACCCAAGGTGCGTGTAGCATTCCCCGGATCGAAGGAACCCGGTGAAATCTGAGATCGGCGGTTTTCGACAGGGAGGATCTGCCATGGCACAGGACCTGGGCATCGGACTCGTTGGGCTCGGCTGGGCGGCGGGCGCGCATATCGAAGCGTTCAAGGCCGTCGAGGGCGCGAACGTCGTCGCCCTATGCTCGCGCCGCAGGCATGATGCCGCCGCGCTGGAGAAGCAGTACGGGATTCCCGTCAAGCCCTACGCCGACTACGCCGAGATGCTGGCCGACCCTGCGGTGCAGGCTGTGGACATCTGCACCCTTCCCTCCCTGCACGCGCCGATGGCGATCCAGGCGGTGGAAGCGGGCAAGCACCTGGTGCTCGAGAAGCCGATGGCGCTCTCGTACGAGAAACTCAAGGAACTCCGGGCGGCTGTCAAGAAGGTGGGCGTCATGACCTGCGTGTGCTTCGAATGCCGCTACAGCGCCCATTTCCAGATGATCCGCTCGATCATCGATCAGGGCCTGCTCGGCGAGCTCCACTACGGCGAGGTGGACTACTACCACGGCATCGGCCCCTGGTACGGCCAGTACAAGTGGAACGTCTCTGCCGAGAACGGGGGCAGCAGCCTGCTGAGCGCCGGCTGCCATGCCATGGACGGCATGCGTTTCTTCATGGATGGCGAGATCGAGGAGGTCACGCAGTACGGCGCGAGGTCGCAGAGCGCGAGTTTTGCGGAGTACGCGTACGATGCCACGAGCGTCACCATTCTCAAGTTCAAGGGCGGCAAGAAGACGGCGAAAGTGGCGTCCTCGATCGACTGCCTGCAGCCGTACTACTTCCACATTCATCTGATCGGCAGCGAAGGCAGCCTGCTGGACAACAAGATCTACTCCGCCAAGCTGAAGGGCATGACGAAGGCGCGCTGGAGCACGCTGGAAACGGCGCTGATCGATTCGGGCGACGTGAGCGACCACCCGTACCAGCCGCAGTTCCAGGCGTTCGTCGACAGCGTCAAGACCGGCAAGCCGATGCCGCTGACCGATTTCGACACCGCCTTCGAGACGCACCGCGTCGTCTTCGCGGCCGATCGCTCGGGAGCCGAAGGCCGGCCGGTGAAGCTGGCGGAGTTGGAGTAGGTCGTCCTGGAAGACACATGCCCGCGCGATGCGAAGCCCGAGAGATCGGATCGTGCCGGGTGATGCGCGTTTCAGCCTTCGAACGGAGGCAGGCCAAGCAGAACGACCAGATCATGCGTCTTCGCAAACGCAATGCCGCGGCTTTGCAGAATAGCCTTCAGATACTTCTCTGCGCACTGCTGCGCGAAGAAGCAGGCGGCATTATAGTTCGGGCGCTTGCGTGCCCTGTACTCTCGGAACGCCGAGAAGTAGTCACCTTCCGCCTTCTCGACCCACTCTCGAATGACTTCGTTCATAGAGAATCTTGCCGTCGCGAACGATCGTCTGCACAAACATGTCCCTCAGGGCGAGTCTTCTGTGGATTTCCTGGGGGGGCCGCACGATCAGGTCCAGCGGGAACGAGCGGTCGATTTTGCGGTCTATCTCCAGGGCTTGCTCCACATTCCTCTTGCTGTGTCGCATGATCACGAGCAGATCGACGTCACTATCTTCAGTGGGGCGCCCGCCCGCATAGGACCCGAAGAGAATCACCTTTTCCGGGGAGAACTCTTTGGCGACCGCCGTAACGAACCGTCGGATGTCCCTCTTGGTTACCATGGGGATACTGTACCCGGCTCCGTCCCAGGATTCAAGGCGCCGCTTGTGTCTTCGCGGGGAATTCCTTGTGCAGAATGGAGGGCGAGGCTGAGCCGAGCCGGTGTTGGATCGGCGTTGCGCTCTCGACATCCGGCGGCTCGCACGGTATACTTCCTCACGTCGTGAGGACACGCGGATGACTTCTTCTCGCCGGCAGATCGTGGCGGCAACAGGCGCCTTCCTGCTCCTGTTTCCCGGCCCCTTCCCCTGTTTCGCCTGGGATCCTCTGGCCGTCACCAACGACCCGTACCTTCGCCTGCCCGGCACCCAGCCGCATGTCCTCACGTTGGAGGCGCCCAACAACTGCATGAACTGCCACGCCGGCTACGATCTTCCCGTGGAGCCGGGCCATAACTGGCGCGGATCCATGATGGGGCAGACGGCCCGCGATCCGCTCTTCTACGCGTGCTTCACGGTGGCCGCGCAGGACTCCATCTGGGCGCTCGGCAACCCGAACGCGGCCGATCTGTGCATGCGCTGCCACTTTCCCAAAGGCTGGCTCGAGGGCCGCTCCGATCCGCCGAACGCCTCATTGATGACCGGCTTCGATTTCGACGGCGTGCAGTGCGATTTCTGCCACAGCCTGTACGATCCTTTCTTCGCCGGCACGTATGCGGGTACGCGCGAGGGAAGCGACTGGACCCACTACTGGGACGAGGCCAACCAGAACGTGCCGTCCTCCGCTTCGGCGGCGGGGGCCGTATACGAGACCGACAGCCATGAGGCGGCCAACGTCTTCTTCTACAACGGCGCCGCCTTCTACTCGAACAACGTCCCGGTCGGCTCGGCCTACACGGAGAACGGAGCCGGCCAGTTCTTCATCTCCATTGCCGACAATCGGGCCAAGCGTGCGTCCTTCACGGACGCGCCCGCGCGGCACAGCAAGCTGTACAGCCGCTACCACAAGAGCAAGTACTTCTGCCAGACCTGCCATGACGTGTCGAACCCCGCCCTCGCCAACCTGGGCCAGGACGGTAGCGAGCCGCTGACCTCGGAGACCAACGCGCCCTTCATGTATATGCACGTCGAGCGCACGTTTTCCGAATTCATGCTCTCGGACTTCGGGCTCCAGGGCGGCGCGGCCGGCACGAACGACTACGCGCCGGGCGTTTTCGACACATCCCGGCCCGGCGACGCGATTGCCACCTGCCAGGCGTGTCATATGCCGGACGCCGTCGGCAAGGGGTGCAACAAGAATGACGGCGTGCTGCGTCCGAGCGGGAGCCAGGAACACCCGATCAGCGGGCAGCCGGTCCACGATCTCACCGGCGGCAACATGTGGATCCCGTACCTGCTCGCCAGCGCGGTGTCCGGCTCCCCGAACTACAGCGCCACCAACGAGGCCCTTCTTGCTCAGGGCCCCTCGGTCTTGACCCTGGATCTGACGCAAGGGCTCGGCCTGGACGCGGACGCGCTTCTGGGCGCCGTGGACAGGGCGCACACGAACCTGATGCGCAGCGCGTCGATCAGCGATCTGTCCTACGACTTCGTCGCCGGCAGTTGCGCCTTCCGGGTCCATAACCACACGCCGCACAAGCTCATTTCCGGGTTCCCGGAAGGCCGCCGCATGTTTGTCAACGTCCGGGTTCTCGCCGGGACCAACCTCGTGTACGAGATCAACCCCTACGACTCCACCGCGGGCACGCTGCGGGGCTTGCCCCCGTCGTACTCCACCAACAGCCCGGCCTTGAACGACGGCGAGACCCATATCGACGAACTGGTGTACGAAATGCACCCGTCCAGTTCGCGCACCGGCGAGTCCGAGACGTTCCACTTCGCCCTCGCCGACGGGCGATACAAAGACAATCGGATCCCGCCGCGCGGGTTCCGGATCGCGGAAGCCGGCACGCGGCTCTGCGAGCCCGTATGGCACGGCGTCTCGGATACGAACTACTTCACCGGCGCGGAGTACGCCGGCGGCTATGACGCCGTCTCGCTTGCGCTGCCGCCGGGCGCGGATGGCGTGGAGATCCGGCTCTTCTATCAGACCACAAGCCGCGAATACATCGAGTTCCTGCGCGACGAAATCAACGGGACGGCCTCGACGTTGTCCAACCCCGGCGCCGGCGGCGATGCGGCCTACCTCATCCAGTCGGACGTCTGGTTCACGAACCTCGCCGCCTGGGGCGACACGATCTGGGCTCTGTGGCAGAACAACAAGGACGTGCCCGGCGCCGCGCCCGTGCTGATGTGCTCCGCCACCATGCATCTGGACACATCGGACAGCGACGGGGACGAGATCCCGGCCTATTGGGAGTTGGCGTATTTCGGCGGGCCGACCAACGCGGCGCCGGAGAACGATTCGGATGGGGACGGCATCCTGGACTATTCCGAGTACGTCGCTCTGACCGTGCCGACCAACGCCGCGTCATTGCCGCTCATCGACGATATCCAGTTCGGGATCGGGGCTTCCGGCACGGTCGTTACGGTCTCGTTCACCTCGCACTACGCGCGCGTGTACGGGTTGCAGACCGCGACCGACCTCACGGGTACGGTGAACTGGACCAACATCGTGCCGCTTCGCGCGGGGGCAGGCGGCCTGATGAGCCTCACCCACACCAACGACCTCGCCCACGCCTTCTACCGCCTCGAAATCGACCTGCCGTGAGAGCTCTCGAGTTTGCCCGCAAACCCGGTTAAAGAACGTGTATATTGATCGGCAACCATCTACGGCACACCGAGCAGGGACCAGCTCGCGCCCAGAGCTATGGCGTTGTGGACGGCGTGGGCCAGGAGCGGACCAGCCAGCGAGCGGGACTGGCGATACAGGACGCAGGCCAGGATACCCAACGCAAACACCGGGACGGCAGACAACCGGTGATGCATGAGCGCGAACAAGAATAAGGTCGAATTGTAAGGCAGACGGCGGCTCGACCGGGCGTGCGGACACGGACCAATTAAGTCTGGACTCGTAAGCACATTTGTGGACGATAGGCGGTTGTCCAGGAAATCCAACTCGTGGAAAGGAGTCGACCATGTCGCAATTCGAGGGCGTGACGGTAGTCAAAAAGGCGAACGTCTATTTTGAGGGCAAGGTCACGAGTCACACGGTGCTTTTTCCCGACGGGTCGAAAAAGACGCTCGGCGTGATGCTGCCGGGCGAGTACGAGTTCGGCACGGCGGACAAGGAGAGTATGGAAATCCTCGGCGGCGCGCTTACCGTTCAGCTGCCGGGGTCGGATGAGTGGCAGGCCTTCGCGGGCGGCGAGACGTTCGAGGTCGCCGCCGATTCCAAGTTCAAGCTGAAGGTTGAGGCCGTGACGGATTATTGCTGTTCGTACGTGAAGTAGCGTTGTGGATCGCCCCCGGCTCGCGCCTCCAGCTCTCGCCCTACTGCGGGGGGGCTGCGTGCTCGGCGGCCATCTCCAGCAGCGCCCGTTTCGCCTTGTTGTACCCGTCGTGCGTCGTCGCCGGGTCGATGGCGTGCCACCAGTTGCTCTGTCTGGTTCGCTCGATCATCTTCAAGATCGGCATGCCTTCCGGAGCGATCAACTCATCGAGCCTGGCTTTCGGCACGCGCAGCGCGTGCCGCGCGTAGCGGTAGTACGCCGCGTCCTCGACCGAGTCCCTCAGCCCTTCATAGGCCGGCGTGAAGCGAATCGGTTCGCCCTTCTTGTAGCGCCACGTGCATTTCTCTTTCTTCCAGTGATAACAGCAGTACTGACCGTGCGCGGTGAGATCGTAGAGCGCGCCGTACCAGCACTTGGGGCGATTCCCCATGTAGCTGTCGTGTCCGCTGTGACCGCTGGCCTGGTAGTACCAGACGTGATCGGGTTGCATCAGCGCAACGGCGATTTCGCCCGCCCCGTTTGTCGTGCGTCGGCGCACGCCGTATTCGATCTCGATGTCCGCCTGGGAGGGGTGTTTGCCGCCGGCCAGGCAGACGGCGATGTTGTCGGCGTAGTGGAACCCGACGTCTTGCTTCTTGTTGCCCCACGGGCTGGGCCTGTTCACCACCAACGGCTTGCCGTCTGCATAGATGTCTACATCTTCCACGTATTTCCAGTGCGTGTCACCGAACGGGCGACATGCCTTACCCGAGGCGACGAATGTGTCCTTGGCGCCGCCGTTGGTATACCGGCCCCACTTCTCGGGCCTCACTTGCGCCCTGCGGCGGACCGCTTGCGAGCGATAGCGCGTGCGAGTGAGGAAGTCGTCGATGTAGGACAGGCCCACCATCCAGCCGTCGGTATGCGGGTTCTGGTACGTGAGCCATTTCGTGCTTCTCGGCAGGTTCTGCACAGATTCGCTCCAGACCTTGAAACCGACGGCGCGCCATCGCTTGGAGGTCTCGATCCAGATGGGGAGTTCCGATGCGTCGGGTTCGTCGCCGATGCGCATCCAGAACTCGGTGACGCCGCGAGTCCGAAGATAGGCGATCACCTGCCGGCCGAGCCAGCCCCAGACACGCCACGCGTCCTCTTTGTCGTCCAGCTTCTTTCCGAAGGCGGTCTCCGCGAACGGTTGCAGGTACATCCAACGCGTGCCGAAGTCACCCCACCAGGCGGTCGGGCAGAATTGTCTCATCCCGCGTTTGGTGTACTCCGCGATGTACCCGTCCCATGCCGAAAAGTCCAGGTCGGGCAGGTGGGCGGCTGTCAGCGGCGCGTGTTCCGTCAGGTAATCGTAGAGCGGCTTCCCGCTCTTCTTCTCCTTCACCCCGTACAGCATTTTGGTGGGATCCAGACTGAAGATGGTCTCGATCTGACAGCAGCCGAGCCGCTCGAGTTGATCAAGCATCGCGGGCAGCATGGCTTTGTCGGTGCCGTCGATGTATTTTCCGCTGCCCATCACGTGCGTTTGGGAATAGGCTTTGAACGGGAGCCGGTGCGCCGCCGGGAAGTCGACGGGCCATACCTTGATATGCAACGGCAATTCAATGGAAGCCTCCTGCGCCCTTACCCGGACCGTACATTTTCCTTCAGCGGCCTGTGCGGCGGGTGGAATGCGCAGCCACAGCCTCCCGAATTCCCCGGCCGGCACATCGATGCTGCCGCCCGGGATCATTTCGTAGTCCACCTCGGCCTCGGCGCGTACGCGCAACGCGTCGGGCAGCTTCCCGTCGAGTTCCAGTTTCACCGCCTTCAAGTCTTTGAGTGCCAGCACTTCGACCGGCACGACCTCCTCTTCGCCGCGTCCGAGGTCGACGCGAATCTCCTTCAGCCGTGCGCGCGGTTCCTTGAGACTCAAGGCCGTCACCACGAAGCCGTTGGCCTGCTCTGCCTCGGCTAGACCCGGTCGCCCGCCTTCGATGGGCAAGTCTTCTTCGGCTTGCGTGAAGGAGAGCGGCAACAGGAGTGCGAGACACAGGGGGATCGCCGGCAGGATCGCCGGCGCTCTGGGTGCGAGTGATCGTTGAACGGCATTGCTCATGGCGTTTCCCTCTCCGTTTGTAGTGAGCCCCGTAAGGGGCGTCACTGCGTTGGTTCACTCTCCCCGTTGAAAGCCGGCGGCAGTCGCACGAGTTGCGGGGCCGCCGACGCATCGGCCATGCACCGGAACAGGACTTCCACCGCGCGCGTGCCCACGTGGCTCTCGAAAGAGACTTCCAACACGCGCGGGGCGGAGACGGCGAGCTGCGGCTCCTGCGAGAGTACGCCGACCAGCGGCCGGTGCTTGTGGCCGTAGAGCCGCGCGAGCGCGGTCGGAAAACAGCCGTGCTGAATAACAACCCCGTCCCAGTCCTGGATGTGTTCATCCACGAACGGCTTGATCTTGACCGCATATTCTTCCCGGGCCGCCCAGCACAGCCAGTCTTCGCGGTAGTCCAACCCAAGTGCGCCGAGGGTCCGCTTGTATGAATCATGGATTTCCAGGGCGGGCGGGAAGTGCTTGGCCCCGTTGATCAGTCCGATCCGCCGCGCGCCCATTTCGTGGAGACGGCGCACGACCAGGTCGGTGGCCGCCGTCCAGTCGTGCGCAATGCGCCACGACTTGGACGTCAGGTCGTATGCGCCGAGCACGACGAAGGGGATCCCCATCGCGTTGAGGAAATCGACCCATGCGTCGGTCATGTGACCGGTGACGAGAACGCCCGCGGCCCCACGGAGCGTTTTCACGACAGCCTGGTCCGGAGCCTTCCAGGCCATGATGAGATCCACGTCGTGGCGCCGTTGCGTCGCGTCTGCGCGGACCACCTCGATCAGCCGCTCGTAATGCGCGGTGGTACCGGATACAAGCAGGAAAGCAATTCTTCCCAGGCGCGGCGGCCGTTCGGCAAAACTGGTGGCCCTCACGAATGTGCCCCTGCCGTGGACCCGGTGCACCACGCCGCTGCTCTGCAGGTCGCTCAGCGCGCGCCGTACCGTGATCTGGCTTACCCCCAGCTCCGCACACAACTCCTGTTCGGTCGGCAACCTGGCACCGCTGGCCAGCTGCTTGCGCGCGATGAAATCCAACAGTCCTTGCCGCGCCTGCAGGTACTTGGGGATAGGCTGGCTCGTGTCCAAACCCCTTGATTTCTTCCCTCTTCCCGTGCTCTTCATGTCATAAAGAGTATAAGAGTATACTCTTAAAGTTTTCAAGGGGTCTAAAGACGATTTCTGAGTGGCAGGGGCTGCGAGGGCATGTTCTGAGCGAAGCGGATCCAATAGCCGGCATCACGGCGCCACAATCGAGAGCGGCGCGGCAAGCATGACGGTGCGCCTCCCGCTTGTCTCACTGCAGTCCGGCGTGCGTGCGCGGCGGCGGCCGTCGGACGCTCTCACGCCAACGGAGCGCCGCCTCGAGCTCGACGTGTTCCGGCGGGCCGGGGGTTGCGCCACAGGCCAGGCGCACACACGCCTCCGCCAGCCGCCGCACCGGCTGCGAGACGACTGTGATCGGCGGCGTCATGAGTTCGGCGCCGGGAAAGTCGTCGAACCCCGCAAAGGAGAACTCCTCTCCTATGCGGATCCCGAGTGCCCGCGCACTCGAGAGTGCGCCGATGGATAGGACGTTGGCCAGCGCCAGCACAAGCGTGGGGCGCTCGGGAGCCGACCACAGCCTGCGCATGGCTTCCGCCCCGGATTCCGCCGTCGTGCTGCCCGCACCCTCGGCGGCAAGCAGGGCGTGCCGGACGGCGAGACCGGCTGACCGCAGAGCCGCCTTCACGCCTTCCAGACGCGCCCGAAGTGCGGCGTCGTGCGGATTGCCGCCGATCACCCCGACGCGTTGATGCCCCAACGCCAACGCGCGGGTCGTGAGTTCGCGCATCGCGTCCCGGTTGTTCACCAGTACCCTGGGAACACCCGCCTCCGCCGGACAGCGATCGAACACAACGAGCCGGCAGCCGCGCCTCTGCGCGCGCGCCACGAGCGCCGACAGGTCCGGACTCGCCGGGGAGAGGATCAGTGCATCCACCCGCCGCGCCAACAGCATGTCCACATAGCGTCTCTCCGTTTCGGGGTCTTCGCCTATGTTGCAGGTGAACGTCGCGTAGCCCGCCTGCATCGCCGTGCGCTCGAAATGCGCCGCGAATTCCGCAAACATCGGATTCGCGATGTCTCCCACGCACAGGCCCAGCGCGTGCGTCTTGCCGCTCACCAGGGAACGCGCAACGAGATCCGGCCGGTACCCCATCTGCGCCGCCGCCCGCCGCACGCGCTCGACCGTCTCGGCGCGGTACTTCGCGCCGCCCATCCGGTCGTTCAGAATGCGCGAGACCGTGCAGATCGACAACGAAAGCGAATCGGCAATCTGCCGAATCCCAACCTTGGACCGATTGTGCGGATGTTTCATGCGAGTCGTGTCCGTGATCGGCGTCTCAACCGAATGGATTCCAGGCTATAAACGATTATATGGGGTGTCAAGGCGGGGGGGCGGGCCCCGCGCCGAGGCCCCACGGTTCGGCCCCCCCTTCCTGCCGCGATCCCTCTTCTCCACACCTTCTTGACAGATAATATAAACGCTTATATTATAGGCATACGGAAGGAGAAAGACAATGCTCATGCCGCCGTTGCCGTACAGATTCACAAACCTTGAGTCGCGTTCCATCACGGCCGGAAACCCGACGGGAGAGAAGGGGGGTTCCTTGGCGGAATACAAGCATGCGATCGGCGTTGCGCCGGGGGAGACGGTTCCGCTGGCCGACATCACGGGGCCGGGCATGATCCGCCAGATCTGGCTGACGATCCGGAACCGCGACCCGGTGGGTCTGCGCAGCTATGTGCTGCGCATCTACTGGGACGACAGCGAGCTTCCCTCGGTCGAAGCCCCGTGGGGTGACTTTTTCGGGCTGGCGCACGGGCGGCCGGGCCACTACAGCACCCCGTACCTTGGCGTGAGCGAGGCAAAAGGCTACAACTGCGCCTTCCCGATGCCCTTCTCGAAACGGTGCCGCATCACCTTCGAAAACGACACCGATGAGAAAGCGGGCGGCCTGTTCTATCAGATCAACTACACGTTGGGCGACGAGGTCACCCCGGACACGGGTCGGTTCCACGCCCACTTCAGGCGCGCCACGCCGCCGCGCGGCCGGAACTTCGTGCTGCTCGATCGGGGGGGCACGCCCGGCGTGTACGTCGGAACGACGATCAGCGCGCTGCCGCGCGAGCCGGGCACCTGGCGCGAAGGCGAGTTTCGGTTCTTCATCGACGGCGACACGCAACGGCCTACAATCGTCGGCACCGGCTGGTCGGACTGGTTCCTGTCCGCCTGGGGACTGGGCATGCACCAGAGCCTGTACGCGGGCTCGAACTACCAGGTGCTGCACCCGGAGATGAAGAGCAAATACTTCTGCTCCTGCTACCGTTTCCACGTGATGGATCCGATCTACTTCCAGCACGATTTGCGGGTGGAACACACTCAGATCGGCGGGCGGCCCGGCATGCCGGGCTGCACGCACGAACGCGAAGACGACTGGTGCAGCGTCGCCTATTGGTATCAGAACGTGACGGCGCAACTGTTGCCACAGCTGCCCTCACGCGAAGCGCGGATCGCCGGCATCGCCGTGCAGGAATGGGAGGCCGATGCTCTCGCGCGCATGCGCTCCGGCGTGGACCGCCATACCGACGGCGGCGGCGTCAGCGTGCAGGCGGCGCCCGCTGTCGCGGGCATGATCAGCGGTTGATGGTTGAGTCCCCTGCAAAGGAGCGGCTCGCGAGGACGCTCGCCCTCCAACGGATGAAACCACCAGATGTGGCGTTTGTAGTTAACGCCGCAAGGCGTGTGGCAACGTGTGGTCCAGGTTTTGAGACAGCCTCTCCTCGCGAGCCGGGCTCTTGGCGTGAACTCAGGGTTGATGGTTGATACTCAGTCCACGTAGACTCATCATCCGGCATCCGCCTTCGCCGGGCTACGGCGGACACGGTCCGGCATCGCTCTGCTACCCCAGCGAGACCACGTTTCCCGTCTTCCCGGATTTCACGATCGCCAGTCCGATCTCGATGTTGCGTCTGGCGTCTTCGCCGGGGACGGGAGAGGGGGCGTCCTCGCGGATGGCGCGCACGAAATCGGCGTCTTGCGGGAGTCTGCCGAGCGCGTCGGTGAGGTACCCGTCCGCCGATGTATCGATCGTCTCAGGCTTCTCCCCGTCGACTGTGCGCAATTGCACGCCGTCGCCCTGCGCCACACCGGTGCCCGTCGTTCCCACGAACCCGCGGCTGCCCATGCCGAGCGTACACGACTGGCTGGCTTCCAGCCTGCCGTAGCCGCCCCGTTCGAAGGTGAGCACGGCGGAGAAGTTGTCGAGGAAGTTCGCGCCGTGCGCGCCGCTGCACGCCGTCTGTGCGTAAACGCGGCTCACCTCGCCGCCGATACTGCGGACGAAATCGATTTCGTGCACTTCCCATTCCATGACGATCCCGCCGCTGCGCGCGTCGTCGAAGCGCCATTCGGTGCCCGGCCGGTGCTGGGAGAAGCTCATGCGCACACTCCACGCGCTCACCAGTCCCCCGCAGCGGCCGGACTCGAAGATCCGTTTGAGTTCCAGCAGGGCGGCACTGTAGCGCGTGGACTGGCCGATCATGAGTTTCACGCCGTGGGTCCTGGCGGCATCGATCATGCGGTCGCAGTCCTCCAGGTTGAGCGCCATGGGCTTTTCGCACATGACATGCGCGCCTGCGGCGGCACAGTCGATCGTATGCTGGGCGTGCAGCCAGCAGGGCGACGAGATCCAGACGGCGTCCGGCTTCGCCGCCTCCAGCATGGCGCGGTGGTCGCCGTAGGTCTTGGCGCCCACCTCGGCGGCGATGACGGCCGCATTCTCGGCCACGGGATCGGCGACGGCGATCACCTGCACATCGTCCATCGCCGCCAGCCGCCGCACGTGGCCCGCGCCGTTCTTCCCGGCTCCGATCAGGGCTACTTTCATTCGGCAGACACTCCTTTCTCTGCTGTGCGACAAGACTACGAAGTCCACAGTCCGTTGGAAGGATGGAAGACGGGCATCCTGCCACTCCATCCCTTCTTCCACTCTTCCATTCTTCCGTTTGGCCTGCGGGCGACTTTCGCCTCACGCAATCTCTCCAACCATCCGCTTCAGGTTGGCCACGCCCTGGCGGACACTGCCTCTCACGTCCTCTGCGAGCGAAATCTCCAGCGAGAGGGTGCCGTCGTAGCCCGCCGCCTTGAGGATCCGCAGCATTTCCGGCCAGCCGGCGTCGCCGGCGCCGGCGACGGCGCGCTTGACGCTCGTGGCGTCGCCGTACGGTCTGTTGTCCTGCACCTGTGCCCGGAGAGCCTACCGAACGCGCGGACAAACCGCAATACCGGGCGCAGATCCCATCTGGATTTGCAATTTGGATTGTGTTAGGCTACACTTCAAAGAAACGGGCGGGGGCCTTTCCAATGCGGCATACAAGCCGTTGTGGCGATCTAATGCGACGATACCTCACAACCGCGGTCTTTTGTGCGTGCCTGCTTGCCTTCGGGGCCGAAGGCGGCAAGAAGAACCCGATGGATTCGCTCATCGTGGTCGAAACGGATGTCGGGCGCGGGACGGGTTTCCTCTGCCGGATCGGCGAGGACCGCTACATCATCACCAACACGCATGTGATCGAAGCGGCCAAGTCGATCAATCTGTCCACCACGCAGGGCCGCAAGTTCAGGCCCGACAAGATCGAACTGGCCGACAACCAGGACCTGGCGCGGCTGCACATCCCGGACGAAGACGTTGAGACGCTGAAGATGGCGGGCGAGGACCCGGCGATTGGCGCGCGCGTCTACGTTTACGGCGACAGCGGCGGCATGCAGTCGATCACGAAGCTCAGCGGCGATGTCAAGGGGCTCGGGCCGGATGTGGTCGAGATCAGCGCCGAGTTCGTGCAAGGCAACAGCGGCGGCCCGATCCTCGACTACAAGAGCGACGTGCTCGGGGTGGCCACCTTCATCGTGAAACCGGCCAAGGGCGAATGGCACACCAAGGATACCCCATTCGACAAGCCCAGGCGCTTCGGCGTGAGGCTGACCGGCCGGATCAAGTGGATCGAGGTGCCTTACCCCCGCTTCTTTGCCGAGGCCTCCGCGCTGCGCGACGTCGACTCGTTCATGCAGGACATGCACCACGTCTCCAAGCTGCTCGGCCTGCATCCGGTCCAGACCCGGGAAGGGTTCCAGAAGATCATGCTGAGCAAGGAGACCCTCAAGTCCAAGCGGTATCACGACGCCGATTATGCGGAACACATCCTGCGCATCAGCCGCAACTACGTGCAGTTCTCGGACAACGCCCAGAAATACAGCGTCTCGAGCTACTCGGTCAAATCGCATCTCGACCGGTTCTTCGAGTCGCTCAAGCACACGCCCACGCTGGCGCGCGAGAAGCTCCAGAAGGCGCGGTGGTCCACCTCTCACTACCGGGAGCGCGCCAAGGAATATGTCGATCTGTTCGAGACTTGGGAAAAGGACATCGAACACCTCAAGAGCAAGCGGTACTTCTAGTGTCCTGTCCGGAAAATACGATGAATTTTGATTGGCCTATTTTGGATGCAGAAGTGCGCCGGGGCAGCGCGTGCATACCCGG
>JAFGHX010000064.1 GCA_016929905.1 Kiritimatiellia bacterium | reverse complement strand
GGCGGACACGGTCCGGCATTCGCCTTCGCCAAGGCTTCGGCGGACACGGTCCGGCATTCGCCTTCGCCAAGGCTTCGGCGGACACGGCCCGGCAAAACGGATCACACTGCACTAGCGCAGCAGCCCGACCACACGGGCGCGACGAATGGCACGCCGAATCAGCCGCTGCTGCTTGGGGGTCGCCCCCGTCATGCGCGCCGGCAGAATCTTGCCCTGCTCCGTCGTGAACTTCTTGAGCAGTTCGGCGTCCTTGTAGTCGATGTGCTTCACGCCCTCGAGGTGCCGCGAACGCTTTCTCTCCGTAAAGCTTCGTCTGGCAGCCATGTCTTTTTCCCTCCTGCCACCCTGCCTGTCAGAACGGAAGGTCGTCGTCGTCACCCGACCGCGCGCCGGCCGCGTCGTCCGGCGGCCGGTCATCGGCCTCCGGCGGCCGGGCATCGGCCTCCGGCGGGAAGCCGCCCGCCGCGGCCGGCGGTTCGCCGCGCTCAGCAGCGCCGCCTGTCTCGGCTGGCGGCGGCGGCGGCGCGTCGGCGAATTCCGCTTTCTTCGGCCGGCCGAGAAACTGCACGCGATCCGCCTGGATGAACAGGCGACTGAACTTCTGCCCTTCCTTTTCCCACTGTTCGTAGCGCAGCGACCCCTGCACCATGACGGGCGAGCCCTTGGAGAGGTACTCCCCGCACGTCTCCGCCTGCCGTCCCCACACGACCACGTTGACGAAACACGTGTCCTCGCGGTTCTCGCCCGAACCAGTCGTGTAGTGGCGCGTCGAGGCCAGGCGCAGATCGGCGACGGCCCGGCCCGACGGGATGTAGCGCACCTCCGGGTCCCGCGTCAGGTTGCCGATCAGGAAGACCCTGTTGAGCTCTGCCATGTGCGGTTATCCTTTCTTCGCGCCCGCCGCGCTATCGGCCGCCGGCTCCTTCGCCGCGGCCGGCTCCCTGATCTCGGCCCGGACGATCTGGACCCTGAAAATGTCCTCGCTGAGCTTGTAGCGGCCCTGCAACCCGCCGAGCCGGCGCGGGTCGATATCAAACGTGATGAGGAAGTACTGCCCCGCTTCCCGGCCTCTGAGCGGGCGGGCGAACGGGCGTCTGCCGAGCCGGGTCGTGCTTTTCACGACACCGGACACCTTCTCGATCTCGGTGCGGGCACGCCCGACGGCCTCGTCCAGCGCGTTGTCTTTGAGCGCGTCCGAAAAAATGAACAGCCCTTCGTACGTATTCAACTCCCCCCTCCTTCGTCGTCCTTGCTCTTCAGCTATTGAAAGCGTTCATGGCGGCGTCCGGCCCCTTTTCGATCACGCAGGCGACCGCATCGGCCGCGCGAGCGGCGCTCTCGCACAGCTTGTCCAGTTCCACCCCTGCCAGCGGACGCAACACATAATCATACAGGCTCCCGCCTGCCAGGTCACGCCCGACGCCCACGCGCACGCGCAAGAACTCGCTCGTGCCGAGCTGCTCGATCACCGACTCCAGCCCCCGGTGCCCGCCGCTGCTGCCTTTGCGCCTCAGGCGCAGACACCCCATCTCCAGGTCCGCGTCGTCCAGCACGACCATCAGGTCGGACACCGGCCGCTTATGGTACCGCAGCAGGGCGCCGATAGCCAGCCCGCTCCTGTTCATATAGGTTTGCGGCTGAACCAGCAACGCCCGCTCGCCCGCAATCGAAGCGTCGCCGACCCGCGCCCGGAACCGCCAACTGCGCCGCAGCCGGCACCCCCCGGCACGGTCGGCCAACACGTCCACGACCCGAAAACCGACATTGTGCGGGGTATCCCGGTAACGCCTCTCTGGATTGCCCAAGCCGACAATGACCTTCACCGTGCCCTCTACGGACGACCGGCCGGGAACGAACCCTATGATTTACCTTTCCCGTCTCTGCCCTTGCTCTCTCTGCCCTTGCTCTCTCTGCCCTTGCTCTCCGCCTCACCGCCCTGCACGGTCTCGCCGGCCGCCGCCTTCGGCGCCTTGCCCTCCTCGCCTTCCGCGGGGGCTTCGCCCTCGGCAGGCACTTCACCTTCGGCCGGTTCCGCGGGCGCCACCTCTTCCTCGAGCCTCGGCGCGGCAACGGAAGCGAGCGTGATTTCGCCCGGCGTCAGCACATGCAGCGTCGCGTCGATCACGAGGTCGCGCACCTGGATCGTATCGCCGATCGAAAGACCGCTGACGTCGACCGGTATCGACTCCACCAGGTCGCCCGGGAAGCATTCCACCTCCACGCTCCGCAGCGGCTGATCCAGAACGCCGCCGTCCTGAACGACCCCCACCGGTTCGCCCTGCAGCACGATCGGAATGGACACACGCAGCTTGCGGGTCATGGAGACTTCCACGAAATCCACGTGCAGCAACCCGCCGCTGACGGGGTCGTGCTGCACCTCCTTCAGCAGCACCTTCTTGGCCTTTCCGCCGTCGATCGCCATGTCCATGATCAGGCTCTCGCTGGCGTGCTGGTGCAGCGTCAGTTCGAAATCGTGCATGTTCAGCATGATCGGCAGGGTGCCGGCCCCCTCCGTATTCAATATCCCCGGCAACCACCCGGAGCGGCGCAGGCGCCGTGCGTGTTCCGACCCGACGACATCCCGCCCCTTTGCGGTCACGTTCACTTCTTTTGCCATGTCAGCCTCTCCTCGCGCCTATCTCGCTTGCTCGAACCTTGAACAAATCCGTCACCGACTCGTTCCTGTGGATCCGCAGCACCGCTTCGCCGAGCAAATCGGCGACGCTCAGCACGGTGATCGGGAAACCGCCCGAGTCGACGATCGGGACGCTGTCCGTCACGACCAGTTCCTTGATTCTGGACTGCTTGAGCCGGTCGATCGCCATCGGCGCAATCACCGCGTGCGAGACGACGGCATAGATGTCGCGCGCGCCGTGTTCCTCGAGCAGGCGTGCCGCCGCGGTCAGCGTCCCGGCCGTCGTGGTGAGGTCGTCCACCATGATCGCGTCGCGCCCGTTCACCTCCCCCACGAGATGAGAGGCTTCCACCTCGGTCGGCCCCTTGCGCTGCTTGGCGACAAGCGCCAGCCCGCCGCCGAGCATCTCGGCGTAGGCGACCGCCATCTTCAGCCCGCCCGGATCGGGGGAGACGACGACGGGTTCCTTGAGCGGCTTGCCGATGAGGTACTCGACCATCACGGGCGCCGCGTACAGATGATCCACGGGAATATCGAAGAAGCCCTGGATCTGCTGCGAATGAAAATCCATGGACAGGACCCGGTTGGCCCCGGCGGCCACGATCAGGTTCGCCACGAGCTTCGCCGTGATCGGGACGCTCGGCTGGTCCTTCCGGTCCTGGCGTGCGTAGCCGAAGAAGGGGATGACGGCCGTAATCCGCTCGGCGGAGGCGCGTTTGGCCGCGTCGATCATGATCAGCAGTTCCATCAGGTTCTCGTTGGGCGGGTGACAGATGGACTGCACGATGAAAATGTCCAGCCCCCGGACGTGCTCGAGGATCTTCACGAAGATCTCGCCGTCCGGGAAACGCGCGATCTCGATCTCGCCAAGCGGCTGGCCCACGTAGCGCGCGATCCCTTCGGCCAACGCTCTATTCGAATTCCCGGCAAAAACTCTGAACATCGTTCCTCCCGCCATCAGATGGCTGCCCGACTAGGATTCGAACCTAGACTCTGGCCTCCAAAGGGCCGTGTGCTACCATTACACCATCGGGCAGGAAAGGACGTGACGGATCACGTTCCGTCCGCCGGTCACCGGCCCTACTGCGCACATTCCGACATCGTCTCCGAATACTGCCGCGGCAGACAGTCCACCTTCGACCAGAGCGGGCAGCCGGTTCGGCCGCGCACGCACTCGTCAATCTGCATGGCATGCTGCTCGTCGCGGGCAAACGCATACAGCGTGGCGCCCGTCCCGCTCAGCAACACCCCGAGAGAGCCGGCCGCCTCCAGTTCCCGTGCCAGAATCCGAAGCAAAGGGTACTTGATGAACACGGTCTCCTGCAGGGCATTGAAAAGGCTGCGCGCCGCCAGTTCGACCGCGCCTTTCTGCCAGGCGGAAACTGCCATGCTAAGCTTTGGCCGCGGCGAAGTCAAGTGCGCTTTGTAGCGGCTGTAGATGTCGCGGGTCCATATGCACAGGCCCGGATTGACCAGCAGCACCCACCACTGGCGCTCCCCGGTATGGTCGGCTGGCGGCACGGGCGTGACGATCTCCCCCCGGCCCGCCTGGCAGACGGCTCCGCCGTAGACCAGACCGGGCACATCCGCCCCCAGCTCGGCGCCGAGCCGCACCAGTTCCGTGCGGTCCAGCCCCGTCCCCCACAGCCGGTTCAGCCCCTTCAACACGGCGGCGGCATCGGAGCTGCCGCCGCCGAGCCCGCCGCCGATGGGCACCTCCTTCTGCAGGTGGATGATCACGCCGCCCGGGTAGCCCGTTCGCGCCTTCAACAGCTCGGCCGCACGCGTGGCCAGGTTGTCTTTCGATTCCGGCACGCGCGGCGCGTCGGAGCGCGTTTCGATCGGCCCGTCGGTCGTCTCGAGCACCAGCGCATCGCACAGCGAGGTCGGCACGAGCAGGCTCTCGATTTCGTGGTATCCGTCCTCACGCCGCCCCAACACATCCAAGAACAAATTGATCTTGGCCGGGGCCTTCACCAACAGTTTCTGTCCGCACATCCCCGTTCTTTCCCCCTTCACCGGACGTCTGTTCGGAATTCGCAATCCGTGAATCTTACAGAAAAAGTCTGCCGTGTCCAGCACGAGAAAAACTTCTTGCATGGCATCTCCTTTTCCTATCAAATAGCGATCGCCGCGGCGGGCGTCTCGGCCCGGGCGCCAACGGAGCCTAAACCGAAAGGATCCTCTCATGGCTGTGATCTCAACGCTCGTGCTCATCCTTTGTCTGGTTGGAATCCTCGCGTGCTATTTCCGTTTTCGCACGCACCCGCAGAACGCGGGCGTTGCGATCGCGGTTCTCATTGTCGTGGCCATCGCCGCCGGCGGCTTGCGCATGTGCGCCCGATCGACCAGCCGGCCGGAGGCGGTCCGCGGCGGCTACTACACGGCGGTCGCGTTCAAGCTGGGCCGGGCCGTCGCGCAGTCGGTGCCGGGCGGCGGCGAGGTGCTGGTCGTCCAGTACAACTTCGCGGGCAAACCCACGCCGACCTCGCTCGCCCAGATCGCGGGGTTGGAGCAGGCGTTCAAGAACACGCCCCTGCGCGTCGGGGCCGTGGAGCCGCGGTACGACCCGGCGAAAGACAAGTACCCGCAGGAGCTCACGCTCGTGCCGGCCGAACGGGGCACGCCGGCGAGCCTTTTCTTCGCCGCGCTGGACAAACACCCGAACGCCGCGGCCGTCGTGTCATTCGTCGGCATGCCCATCCGCGCCGAAGACGGCCGGCCCGCCCCGGCGCGAGAGAGAACGCCTCCGGTCTTCCTCGTGAACCCCGGCACGGAAACCCCTTGGGCCGACTGGATGAAGAAGGGGCTCGTCAAGGCGGTCGTCATGCCGAGACCGGGAAAGACGTACGGGCCGCTCACGGCGGCGTCCGGCAAATCGGGAGAAGCCCTCTTCGACGACTACTGCCAGCTCATCACGAGGGAGAACCTGGATACGGTGTTGGCGAAGCCGGAACCCGAGACGGAGGAGTAGATGGATCGCCAGCAACTGCAGCCCCTGCAGGGAATGACCGACCTGACCGCGCCCGAAATCGCCCTCTGGCAGACGCTGGAAGAGAAGGCCCGGCGGCTTTTGGACCTGTACGGCTTCGAGGAGATCCGAACGCCCGTTCTCGAGCGGACGGACGTGTTCACCCATTCGCTGGGCGAAACGACGGACGTGGTCTCGAAGGAAATGTACAGCTTCCACGATCAGGGCGGGCGCGAGATCTGCCTGCGGCCGGAAGGCACGGCGGGCGTCGTGCGGCACGTGGCGGGCGGCGGGCCGGAAGCGCTCGAGTCGCGGCTGTTCTACATCGGCCCGATGTTCCGCGCGGAAAAACCGCAGGCGGGCCGCAAGCGGCAGTTCCACCAGGTGGGCGTGGAGATCTTCGGGCCGGCCAACCCCTATGCGGACGCGGAGTGCATCGCCCTGCAGGCGCATCTGCTCGCGGAATGGGGACTGGCCGACTGCGCCGTGCACGTCAACACCCGCGGGTTGCCCGAGGACCAGAAACCGGTGACCGACGGGCTGAGAGACGCGCTGCGCCCACACATGAACGAGCTGTGCGAGGACTGCCGGCGGCGTTTCGACGTGAATGTACTGCGCACGCTGGACTGCAAGCAGCCGGGCTGCCGTACCCTCGTTGAAGCCCTGCCGGAAATCACGTCGTTCATGGGCGAGGCGGCGCGCAGGCACTTCGGCAAGGTGCGGGACCTGCTCGGCCCGATGGGCGTGACGGCCTCCGTTCAACCGCGGCTGGTGCGCGGGTTCGACTACTACATCCACACCGTCTGGGAAATCACGCACACCGCGCTCGGCGCGCAGGACGCGCTTTCGGGCGGCGGCCGATACGTGATTGACTTCGGTAAGAAGGCGGTCGAGGGTGTGGGCTTCGCCATCGGCATGGAACGAATCGTGGCGGTCTTGACGGCCGCGGGGACCGCCCCTGCCGCGCATGCGCGCCCGCACGGCGTCTGGATCATCTCGCTGGGAGAAGAAGCCGTGCGCGAGAACATGGTGCTCGCCCGGCAGCTGCGGGAGAAGGGCGTCAAGTGCGGCATGGACCTGGGCATGCGCGGGATGAAGGCCCAGATGCGCGCCGCCAACCGCTCCGGCGCCCCGTGGGCGGTGATCCGCGGCGCCGACGAGCTGGCCAAGTCGGTCTGCGTGTTGAAAGACATGAAGACCGGCGACCAGGCGGAACTTGCGCTCACCGATCTGCTCACGCGCCTCACCGCGGCCGGTTGATTCTCTCGCCCGCGCGCTACGCGCACTCGATATCGCAGAGACACAGAGCAGACCGGCCCGCGAAAGGGCGCGAAAGAAACGCGAAAAGGGGCGTCCGGTTGGGGCGAAGGCTGTGCGGCGGCGAGGAGTCTGTTGCGGGAATCGAAAGACGGCCACAGCGCAGCGCTGCGGCCGTCTCGATTCCCGCAACGTTGCCCGGGTCGTTTGGGTGAAGGACAGTCTTATTCAACGTGCGGCCAGGCGAACGCAGCAACTTTGAGTTGTTTGCGCCGCGAGAAGGTGTAGTCAACCCGGCAGCCAAGCCGGCGCAAACAGTTCAAAGTTGCTGCAGGGCTACCGAACGACCCGGTACATGCCGAACAGCCCTTTTCGCGACGCGCGCTTTCGCGGGCCCATCTGGCCTCTGCGCCCTCAGCGCCTCGAGCGAGTCTCCGAGCGGGCGAGAGATCCTTCCGCGGCCGCCGCGTGTCGGCTACTTCTTCTCTTCAGGCAAGTTCACGACGCGCAGGTGCAGCTCGCGCAGCTGGCGTTCGGACACGGCCGACGGCGCACCCATCATCAGGTCCTGGGCCTGGCCGTTCATCGGGAAGGCGACCACCTCGCGGATATTCTTCTCGTTCGCCAGCAGCATCACGATCCTGTCGATGCCGGGCGCGATGCCGCCGTGCGGCGGCGCGCCGTAGCGAAAGGCGTTCAGCATACCGGCAAACTTCTGCTCCACTTCCTCGCGGGGATATCCGGCGATTTCGAAGGCGCGGAACATGATGTCCGGATCGTGATTCCGAATCGCGCCGCTCGACAGCTCGCACCCGTTGCAGACGATGTCGTACTGGAAGCCAAGCACGGAGAGCGGGTCCTGTTCGTTCAGAGCGGCGAGTCCGCCCTGCGGCATCGAGAACGGATTGTGCGAGAAGACGATGGCCCCGCTCTGCTCGTCGCGCTCGAACATGGGGAAGTCCGTGATCCAGCAGAACCGGAACTCGCCGTCCTTGACGAGGTCGAGGTCGGCCCCGAACCGCAGGCGCAGGTCCCCGCAGATCCGGTTCGTCTCCTTCTCCGGCGCCGCGATCATGAAGACCACGTCCCCCGTCTTCACCGCACAGGTCTCCGCCAGCGCGGCGAGCTCCTGCTCGCTCATGAACTTGGCCAGCGGCCCCTTGACCGCCCCGTCCGCCCAGATCAGATAGGCGAGCCCCTTGGAACCGAGCGACTTGGCGTACTCTTCCATCCGGTCGAACCAGCTTCTCGGCCGCCCGGCGATGCCCGCCACCGGGATCGCCCGGACGACCCCGCCTTTCTCGACCACGGAGCGGAACGCTTTCACGCCCGACTCCCGGAACAGGGCGGTGACGTCGACCATCGCAATCGGGATGCGCAGATCCGGCTTGTCGGTCCCGTACTGGACCATGGCCTCGGCATAGGGCAGGCGCGGGAACGGCAGCGGCGTGACCGTCCAGTCGGAGAACTCGGTGAAGACTCCGTACAGAACGTCTTCCACCACGGCAAAGACATCGTCCTGGGTCACGAACGACATCTCCAGGTCCAACTGATAAAACTCGCCCGGCGACCGGTCGGCGCGCGCGTCTTCGTCGCGGAAGCACGGGGCGATCTGGAAATACCGGTCGAACCCGGCCACCATCAGCAACTGCTTGAACTGCTGCGGCGCCTGAGGCAGCGCGTAGAACTTGCCGGGATAGAGCCGGCTGGGCACGAGGTAGTCGCGCGCGCCTTCGGGCGAACTGCTCGTCAGGATCGGGGTCTGAAACTCGGTAAACCCATGCTCGATCATGCGGCGCCGGATGCTCGCGACGATCTGCGCGCGCAGCATGACGTTGCGGTGCATGCGGGCGCGGCGCAGGTCCAGGAACCGGTAGCGCAGCCGCAGGTGTTCCGGGCCCTCATCCTCGCCGGCCAGGTAGAGCGGCAATGGCCCGGCCGCGCCCTGTACCGCAAGCGAGTCCACGCGCACCTCGATTTCACCGGTCGGCAATTCGGGATTGATCATATCCGCGGCGCGCCGAACGACGCGCCCGCCGATCGTGACCACGCTTTCGAGGCGCACGCGCTGCGCCTCTTCGAAGAAGGCGCTGTCCGGTTGAAAGACCACCTGCGTGAGGCCGTAGTGGTCCCGCAGATCGATGAACAGCAACTGCCCGTGGTCACGCTTGCGGAAGACCCAGCCGGAAAGCCGCACATCCGCGCCCTCGTGCGCACAACGCAATTCACCGCATGTGTGTGTTCGGTAAGGATGCACTTCAGTCCCCCTTCGCCCCGGTCGAAAGTCGAAAGTCGGAAAGTCAAAGGTCAGCAGTCGCAACGGAATCGGCTCCCAAGACCTTCGACTCTTGACCTGCGACCTCCCACGACCTTCGACTTTCGACCTTGCGACCTGCGACCTATTCCCCGATCACGACTTCCGTACCGGACGGGACCAGTGTGTAGAGTTCTTCGATATCCGCGTTGAGCAGGCGGATACAGCCGGCGCTCTTCTGCTTGCCAATCGTGTCCGGCTCCCATGTCCCGTGCAGCCCGTACCGGGGTATATCGAGCGAGAGCCAGTGCGTGCCCAGCACGTTGTTGGTCGAGCCGTAAGGCACCGCTTTGCCGTCCGGCCGCCACCATGTCGGCTGGGGCATGCGATCGGTGATGTGAAACGTACCCTCCGGGGTCGTACTGTGCTCACCGGTTCCGACTCGATAGCGCTTGAAGAAGAGGCCGTTCAACTTCAGCACGAGATCATTCCGCTTCTTGCTGATCGTCATCGAAAAGGTGCCGGACAGAATGCGCAGCCGGGACCCGACCCGAATGATGTGGCCGATGACCTGATTCGATTTCTGGATCAATTCCTGCGTGGTGCCGAACTTCTTGGCCAGCCCGCCCAGGGTGTCGCCCTGCTCGATGACGTAGTCCACCTTCTCGGGCATGGGGCTCGGACTGAAGACGAGCCGGATGTTGATTCGGGAAAGCATGTCCTCGGCGGCCGCGCGCGCGGCCTTATCGCGCGAAGCGTCCAGCACGGCGTAGCACTTCTCGCGGGCGCCGGGCAAGTCGCCCTTCGCCTCCAATGCCACCGCCTGGTCGACAAACGCCTGGCCCGAGTCCGCGGCCAGCGGCGGCGGTTCCGGTGCTACCGCCGACGCCACGGGCTGATCGGGCGTCGCGGCGGCGGGCTCGCGGCTCTTGCGCGAGCGGAGCCTGCCCAGATTGGCGAGGAACACGACGAGTATGACGATCAGAATGGGAATCAGCCACAGCTTGTGGTTCCGGCGTCCCCGTTCGTAGTCCGTATATAGCGCCATCCGCAACCTCCTGTCGCGCGGCCGAAAGTGAATCGGGTCAGCATAGGGTACAGCCGCGGCATCCGCAAGTCCAAACGGCGGAAGGGGCGTTCGGAATGCTGAAGGGGTCGGGGCCCGTCATGCGTCGCCATGGACTCCGTCTCGCCAGAACCGGGCGATCCTCAATCCGCGCTCCGCGCTCCGCGCTCTTCCCGACTCTCCCGCACATACGGCTGGTGCCGGCCGTACAGGGCAAGGCGCGCCCTCAGTTTCTCGGTCAGCTCGCCGCGGCCCAGTTGCGAGGCCAGATCCATGGCCTCACGCGCGACGCGAACCGCGTCCGCGTACCGGCCGGCCGCCGCATACGCGGCGGCCAGCACGTCGAGCATGTCGGGGTCGCGCGCCGGCGCGGAGCGACAGGCGCTCTCGGCCATGGCCACGGCATTGGCGGGATCGCGAATCCTCGCATCGGCGGCCGTTGCCAGGAGCCAGGCGATGTTGTTCTTCAGCACCGCGTTGTCGGGATCGAGTTGCAGCGCTCGGCGATAGAATGCGAGCGCCGCCCGAGTCCGCCCCTGCCCGTCCATCAGGACGCCGAGATTCGTGAAGGCATCCGGTGTTTCGGGGTCAATACGCGTTGCGGCCCGATAGTGGGTGAAGGCCTCCTCATGCCGGCCTTGCGCCATCAGGACATTGCCGAGGCTGATGCGGGCCGCGTAGCTGGCAGGCACCTCGTTCAAGGTGTGCCGAAACAGCGTCTCCGCGCCTTGCCAGACGCGGCGCTGATGCGCGGCCCGCACCGCGTAACCCGCGAGCGCGGCGCACCCCAGCGCCATGAGCGCGATCCGCACGGTGCGCCGGCTGCCCGCCGCGCGCACGGCCGCGGCGCCCGCCGCCAGGGCGATCCCGGCCAGCGGCAGATAGAGGAACCGATCGGCGCGAAAGATGTGGTGCGGCGCGAGCTGGGCCGCGGGCGCAAGCGCCACCAGGAACCAAGCCAGCCCGAACACGGCGGCGCGCCGCGCGCGGACATGGACCATGAGCAGAACCGTCCCCAGCACGGCGGCGAACCCGAGCAGCACATGGGGCGCCAGCACACGCGCCGGCACGACGTTAGGATAAGGAATGACGAGGCCGGCCGGCCACACAAGCGTCTTCACGTTCAGCCCGTACGTGCTCAAGACGACCCGCAGGCGCTCGGCAGCCGTGATAGGCAGATCGAGCATCCGATCGCCGCGCGGCCCGCTCAGCCGGTTCCCGACGACCTTCAGGACCAGCGCGCCCACCGCCGGCAGCCAGAAATACCACAGCACGCGGATCGCGTGCAGGCTACGGCGCCACAAGGCGCCCTCGCGCCGCGGGGCGGCAAGAACCGCGTAGGCCGTGAGCAGAGCGGGCGTGACCGCCCCGATCACATTGCTCATGCAAGCCAACACGCAAGCGACAAAACTCGCCGCCGCTGCCGCCACACGGCGCCGCCACGCGGCCGCGCCGGCCCCCGCCCTGCCCTCTGCGTTCGCGAAGGCCAGCACGCTGCACAGCACCCAAAAGCCGGCCAGCAGTTCCTCGCGCCCCGCAATCCACGCCACCGGCTCCACCACCACCGGATGCACCGCAAACAGCGAGGCGGCCACGAATCCCGCCACGGCGCACCGCGCACCAACCCGCGCCGCCTGCCCGTCAGCCAACCGGGCCAGCCGGGCGGAAAGCCGAAAGACCAGCAGGACATTCGCCGCATGCAGCAGCAGATTCGTGAGGTGGTAGCCGTGCGGGTTCTTCCCCCAGCACGCATAGTCGACGGCCAGCGACAACACGCGCATCGGGTAGTAGCTGCGCACCGACCAACTGCTGAACATGCGCCCGATCGCCGCCGGGCGAAGGCTGCGGATCAGCAGGTTGTCCAGCACCTGGTAGTCGTCGTCATAACCGGCAAAGCCATAGCGCACAACCGGCCCGAACACGGCGAATGTGATGAGTATCAGCGCTGCGCCAAGTAGAATATCCCGACGCCACGTTGCGGGCATGGGAGCGGCTCCTCTTTAGAAACAAACACGCCTAGAATAGCCCAAAAAGGACTCAAGAGGTACAAGAACCTCCACAAAACTTGCTCGAGAACTTACTCGGGAACTTTGCTCGGAATCCCGGGGCGTCGAGCAAGTTCTCGAGTGAGTTCCCGAGTAAGTTCCCGAGCAAGCCGCGCCCGACGAAGCCAAACGGGCGAAGTCGGGTTCTCGAGTCAAGTTCTACAGACTTGACTCGCACCCACCCCGTCCCGCACAGTCGCCGTCATGGGCATCCTCTCAGGCCTGCTCGATCTCGTTTTCCCGCGCGCCTGCGCCGCGTGCGGCGCACCGCCGGACGAAGGCGGCCGGCACGTCTGCTGGGACTGCCTGGCGTCCGTCCCGCTGGTCACGGCGCCGTACTGCCGCGTGTGCGGCGATCCGGTATCGGGCGCGATTTCGCACGACTATGTCTGCGCCGCGTGCACGGATCGTCCGCCGTCGTTCGATATGGCCAGGTCGGCGGCTCGCTACGCGGGTTGTATGCAGAAGCTGCTTCAGGCCTTCAAGTACGAGGGCGCCACCTGGCTCCGCACCGATCTCGGGACGCTCCTGTGCGCGTGTATCGAGGCGCACTACCCCATCGAGCGCATCGACGCGGTGGTCCACGTGCCACTGCACCCGGCCAAGGAACGGGAGCGGTGTTATAACCAGGCCCATCTCCTGGCACGGGTGGCCGCGCGCCGGCTGGGCAAGCCGTTGCTCCCCCGCTGCCTGCGACGGACCCGCGCGACGCCGTCCCAAACGAAACTGGCTGCATCCGCGCGACGCCGAAACGTGCGGCAGGCATTCCGGGCCGGGCAGCACGGGTGGGTGGACGGCCGCAACCTGCTGCTGATCGACGACGTCATGACCACGGGCGCGACGGTCAACGAGTGCGCGAAGACCCTGAAAGCCGCCGGCGCCGCGCGCGTGTATGTGGCGACCGTGGCGCGAGGGTGAGGGCGGAGAAACTGGAAACTGGAAACTCGAAACTGGAAACTCGAAATTTGAAACTGGAAACTTGAAACTGGATTGCGCTGAAAAACCCGGCGCGGACGGAGCCGCGCCCTCCAAAGACCCAACATGTTGCGTGTTGATCCAATGGAGGGCCGGCCTC
>JAFGHX010000008.1 GCA_016929905.1 Kiritimatiellia bacterium | reverse complement strand
CTCGTTGGCGCTGTTGTCTTGCCAGGTGAGCCGGATCTGGGTGGCGGAGAGTGCGGCGGCGGCGAGGTTGTCCGGCGCGGCGGGGACAGGCGGCGCCTCGGCCTGGGTCGTGGCGGCGGCGGTATTGGAGTAGGGGGAGTCGCCTCCTGCGTTGGATGCCTTGACCATGTAGTAGTACAGGGTGTTGGCGGCGAGCCCGCTGTCGGTATAGACGGTGGTGTTGGCGGCCGGCTCGGCGACGCGTACCCAGTTGGTGGTACCGCTGGCGCGGCGATCGATCTTGAACTTCTCCTCGTTGCTGCTGTTGTCCCGCCAGGTGAGCCGGATCTGGGTGGCGGAGAGTGCGGCGGCGGCGAGGTTGTCCGGCGCGGCGGGAGCGGGTGGGCCATCGGAGTTGGTCGTGGCATCGGCGGTGTTCGAGTAGGCCGAATCGCCGTCGGCATTCGAAGCCTTCACCATGTAGTAGTACTGTGTGGCCGGCGTCAGCCCGCTGTCGGTATAGACGGTGGTGTTGGCAGCAGGCTCAGCGACGCGTACCCAGTTGGTGGTACCGCTGATGCGGCGGTCGATCTTGAACTTCGCCTCGTTCGTGCTGTTGTCCCGCCAGGTGAGCCGGATTTGGCTGGCGGAGAGGGCGGAAGCGGCGAGGTTGCTCGGCGCGGCCGGCGGGTCGCCGTGCGACCCGTCCACATAGAGCTTGTAGCCGTGGATCGAGGCGGCTTTGAGCGAATTGATGAATCGGGCCGAGTTCCCGGTCATCTGCGAGAGCACGAAATCGCGGTTCGTCTTCCAGTGTTCGAGCGTGAGCGGGTTGTCGGTGTAGACGTTCTGGTCCCATGAGACCTTCCACGACTTGGCGTCGCCCCAACGCGCGCTTTCGCAGACGATTCCACCCTCCACGTGATTGGCCAGCGTCTGGAACCGTGACTTGCAGGCGGCATCCGTCAAGAGGCCGGTGCCGAAACAGTGCGCCGCGACACGCGTCATCCACAGATTCCGGAATTCCGGGCTCTTCCACAGGCTGCGGAAGACTTTGGACAGATACTTGCCGGCGGTCGGGTCATAGTCCGCGTCCAGGAACCTGGGGTTCACCCAACCCGCGTGCCGATCGCTGCCCCAGGTCAGTTCCCCGTCCCAGCACAGATACTTGGTGGGTTGCGCCGGATTGTTCCGGTTCACAAAATAGAAGTTGTTGTAACGGTCCAATTCCTGCCAGTCCCCGCAGCCGGTATACCACTGCAGAATGATATAGTCGCAGAAATGCCGGACGTCGATATACTGCTTGATCTGGCTGTAGTTGGCGCTCACGCTTTGGTCTTTGTTGACCAGCGAGTTGATCAGCGTGTCCCAACGTGCGCGGTTCCCGCTGATGTAGCCGTTGTCATTGACGGCATGGTTGCCGGCGAACCAGTCGGATTTGGCGCCGCCCATGTAGTTGACGGCGAACCGCGCGTCCGGCCGTTCGACGGCGTTGTACAGGCCCCAGTACAGCCCGTTGATGTAGAGATGCACGAACAAGCCGTGCGAGCCGAGTCCCGACATCATGATCTGGGTGTCGCGCGTCCATTGATCGCGTACGTACGTTGCGGCTTTGCCGCCAAAGGCGAAGCTCTGGTTGAGGCCCGCGCGTAAGATGAGCTTGCCTTGCCGGCCGGCCGCCCCGCTGCGGTTCAGCGGGGCGGTCTGGAACACTGGGAAGTCCAGATCGGCCGGGCCCCCGTAGGCACTCTTGAAAAGAAGGCGCAAGGATCGCTTGACGGCGCGCCAAGTATGCGATTTCATGCCGCAATCGATCTGGAACCCGGTTCGGCCGTCCGGATAGATCATTTCCGCCGAGACGCCGATCTCCCTGGTGTTCTCCCCGCCATAGCCGTTGCCGGTCATGTAGACGCCGTATGTCGAGTTGTTCCCGAACACATCGTAGACGCTGCCGACAATGGAGAGCGCGGGCAACGACTTGAGATCGTTCTTGATCCGGCCCTTGTAGGCGGAGTGGTTGACGATGTCCGGGTCCATGTCGTAGTCGGCTGAGCCGGGATACCCCCACCACGAGGCACCCCATTGGGTCGGGTACCCGCTTGGTTTTGTCTGCGTGAGGACCTGGTTGAGGAAGATGTAGGTCTGCGTGAAGGCGCGCGAGGTCGTCATGCCGGACTTGTTGGCCGCCGCGCGCAGGCAGGTGGTCTTCGATATGGAAAGCGGCCCGGAATAGACGGTGCCGTGCGAAGCGGTCGGCTTGCTCCCGTCGGTCGTGTACCGGATCTGGGCGCCCGCGGTGGAGCAGGCGATGCTCACCGAGAAGGCCGAATCGTAGAACCCGTGGCTCTTGCTGAACGTCGGGGTGGCCACGGTAGCGCCGAGCACCAGGCCGGGCACAAGCCACACACCCATACGCGTGAGAATCCGAACGGCCGCCAGACAGACAGATCGTTTCATTGAACCTTCCCCCTATGGCTTTGACTTGTCGCGGCTGGTGCCGCAATCCCGGTCGCGAGCGGGGCACCCTACCCCCTTCTACAGTTCGTTGTGCGCCGGGATCGAAACATGTACTGTTTTTTTGCGTTTTTTTTGACTCCGGTGGCGGGGACGAAAACGCGGGATAGGCCAACGGGGCCGCGCGCGCCCGGCCGATCCGCCTGCCTGCAGCGGGGCGAAGCCGGACCCTATCCATCGAGGCTGGGTGAGAGGATGGCGCAGGCGCGATGGCGGGCGTCAGGGGCCGGCCGGGCCAACCGAGGGGTCCTGCCTGGGATTGGGGTTGGGCGGTTGGGCGGGGTCGAGTTCGGGTGCAGGGGAAGGAGTTGTCTCCTTTTTGACCGGTTCGACCACCTCGACCTCGACGGGTTCGGGGATTTCCTGTGCGCGTTCGACTTGCTGATCGTAGGGTGGCAGGCCGGCCTGCATGAGGGTGTCGACCTTGTCGCCGGAGCGCAGCCTCGCGTGCAGGCCCCGCCACGGGCGATCGCCAAGCCCGAGCGCCTGATCGATCGTCCAGTCTTCCTCCCAGCCTGCGTGGCAGTGCCATGTCATGGCTATCAGTATGATACCGGCCAGATATGATTTCATGAGTCTTCTCCTCAGAAGCTGCCACGCAAGGAAGCGCCGTAGACATTTCGGTCGAACTCAGCGAACGCCAGAGTGGATTGGCTCGTGACATAGGTATGATTCAATTCCGCCCGGAGCCAATCGCCGCAGACCGCGCGCGACAGGGAGGTGGAGACCGTCCAAGAGTCATCGGTGCGGCGGGGATCGGGCGTGTACTCGATGTAGTCTTCATCGGCGTACTCGACACGGGTCCGGATCCGCAGGTTGAGCGGCAACGCCACGGAGGCGGACATCTGCCCGTTATGGCTGTCGATATCGAACGTGCCGCCTTCGGTTCTCGCCGTGCGGTAGCCGTACCCCAGCCCGAGGATGAGGCGGTTGTCGAACAGATAGAAGTACTGGTCGATTCCGATGGTCTGGTCCAACCCGTCGCGCGAGTAGAGATCGGGCTGGACCGTATCGTCCTCGAACCCCTTCCAGGACATGGAATAGCGCGGCGCGGCCACGGCCCAGTCCGCCCACTGAATGCTGAGCTCGCCGCGCGCCTCGGCAGTCTCGCTGTAGGGTTCTGTGCCGAGCTGCACATCGCTGTAGCTGCCGGCGATCTCGAGGTTGTACGGCAGCAGCCGTCTTCCGCTCTTTCGCACGAACACGGTGCCGCTGTGGACGACCAGGTCGTAGTCGGTATAGAGGTCATCCTCGTGCCAATTGGCGTAAACCGAGTAGGCGGCGCCGAGCGTGAACGGGGTCTTCTCGATCTTCTGATCCAGGAGGCGGTATTCGAGGTAGAGCGAGAGGAGTGCTCGCCAGGCGTCTGTTGACCCGCCGTCTTCGTCGTGCTTGGAGCGGGCGGGCACGTTGTCGTCGTATTCACCGGCAATCCGCGCGGCGACGTTCCAGCGTCTTTTCGCGGGCATGGGTTGCGCGCTGAGAGCGAGCTGGTGGAGCTTGGGGATGACCGTGGCGGCACGTTCGGCGTAGGGTGAGTCCGGCGCCATCTCCCGGACCTTGCCCAACTCGCGCAGCGCCTCTGCGACGCTGCCGCGGTAGGCGAGTGCCTGGGCGAGATAGAAGCGGCACGCGACGTTCTCGGGGGCAAGCGCAACGGCGCGTTTCAGAACGGCCGCGGCTTCGTCGCTCTGGCCCAGTTCCATGAGGCAGACGCCCTTCAAGCGAAGCAGGAGGATGTCGTCGGCCCGTTCGGTGAGGAGCCGGTCCAGTTCCTGGACGGCGGGTGCATACTGCCGGGCTTTGATGAGCGAGGCGGCCGCTTGGAGGCATTCGGGGACTTGGGCACGGCCATCGGCTACAGCCAGCGAGAGCGCGAGCAGGGCGGCGAGCAGCCATGCCGCGAACGAGCGGCGTGATCGGGTAGACATGCGGGGTAGCTCCTTGTTGCTGGGCCTATGCTACGGGATATGGGGCTGGAAGGCAAGGGCCGGCGTGGGGTGGTGCGGTGAAATCCCTTGCGGGGCGGGCGGGGGAGGGGTACGATGGCCGGGTTGACCCGCTGGGGCGGTACCGGAGATCCTCATATGAAACGCATGGTGCATCATTCGCTGAAACTCGGCGTGACCTGTGTGGTGCTGCTTGGGGGTGCGGCCTTGGGGGCGGATAGAGGCGGGACGGCCCAGACGATCACGCCCACGCGAACGGCGCCAACGGTGGAGAAGCCCACGACAGAGAAGCCGGCGGAGGTGAAACCGGAGGAGCCCAAGATCCCCTCCCGTACGGCGCCGCAGTTCAAGGCCGACCCGGTGCCGGTTCGCTCTGTGACGCCACGCGTCACCCCGCCGGGCATGGAATCCCCGCCGCCACCGAAAGACTCGACTCGCTTGACGTCGCCTGTCGAGAAGACCGGGGGAAAGGAGTCCGGGAAGACGGGTGGGTCGGCGCCGGTCGCGCTACCCGGCGGGGGCCGAGGATCCGAGGCGTTCAAGGGCGCGGTGAAGGATGCCTTCAGGACGGACGCCCCCTTATTCGGCGACATCAAGGATCTTGTGGGCCCGACAGACTTGGATGGCAAAGGACAACCCGGAAAACAGGCCGCGGCAGAAGGGAAGAAGGCCGGCGGTTCGGGCGCGCGAGCATTGGCCGCCGGCGTTGCCTCCCAGATTGCGGTATTGAACAAGGGTGGAAAAGGCTCGGACATCAGCGGTGCGGCCAAGGGTCAGGGCGACGCGGACGCAGGCAATGAGTGGCATGCGGGCGGGGACTGGATAATCGAAGAAATCATGCCCGTCGTGACGACGACACGCTCCGGCGGGAATGGCCTGGACATCGTCACGACCGTACAGCGCACGGAGACGGACTATGATGGGGCGGGCCGCGATAATGGATACATCCCACTCGATTCGACCGACACCGCCAACAGACCGGCGCGCCGAGCGCCGGACGTCACCAGCACGGTCGCGCGGCACACGGGTATCAGCAAGGGGGCGGGGGGTGCCAGGGGCAGACTGGACACAACCCTGACGCAAACGCGGCCGGCGCAAGAGGCGCCGGACGTCACCAGCACTGTCGCACGCGATACGTCAATCGGAAAGGGACAGGCGGGTGCGAGGAGCCTGCTCGACACGACCATGACGGGGACAAGGCCGGCCGGTGAAAGCCCGGACGTCACCAGCACCGTAATGCGCGACACGTCGCGCTGGAAAGAGCGCCCGGATGAGAGTAGTCCGCTGGACTCGACCTTAACAACGATCCGCACCGAACGCGAGCGCCCGGATGTCACGACGACCGTGGTGCGCGACAGCGCCCATGCCAAGAAACGAACGGATGCGCGGGATCCTCTGGACGTTACCGACACGACCAGGAAGCCGGTGCACGCACAGCTTGCCGACGGGGGCAAGCCGAGCTCCCCAAACGGGAGTTCGGGGCCCGACGCCGTGTCCATATTGAACGTCGAACGTGACGAGAACGGCCGTGTCACCCGCTATGCTTACGGCGATGTGCAAGGCGCGCGCTACGAAGTGAACGACATACGATACAGTGTTGAGGGCGACATCGTGAGCTTCTCGCTTACGGGGGAAGGAACGGGCGAGAAGATCATTGTCCGAGCGGCGCCGAGAAAAGCCGCTTCCGACGATGATCCGTAGCCCTTGGACGATGAGCGACCTCCTCGAGCAATGAGACTGCTCCGCAACGCCCATCTTTCTGCCGTGGTCGCCATTGCCGCAGCCGTTTTCGCTGTCTACATCAACGCTCTGTGGAACGGTCTCGTCTGGGATGACGAGGCCCTGATAGCGAATAACCCGCACATCCGTTCCTGGAAGAACGTTCCCCTGCTCTTCTCGTCGCAGCTCTTCGCCGGCTCGGGCAAGATCAGTCGATCGTACCGGCCGCTTCAGGCTTTGACCTACATGGCGGACCACTCCGTGTGGGGGCTGAATCCTGTCGGCTATCACCTGACGAACATGATGCTGCATGCCATTTGCGCGGTGCTGGTCTACGCGGTGATGATCCTGATACTGAACGAGCGGCGCGTGGCGTTCGTGACGGGGCTGATCTTCGGCATACACCCGGTGCACACGGAGGCGGTGACGTATGTGGCGGGCCGGGCCGACCCGCTGATGGGATCATTCTTCTTGGCGGGGCTGTGCCTGTTCATCCTGTTCAGGACCCGGCAGGCAGGATGGGGTTGGGCCCACCTGCTCGGCTTGGCACTCGCCTACGGGCTTGGCCTGCTCTCAAAGGAATACGGGGCGTTCCTGGTGCTGGTGATGCTGCTGTATGACGCGTACCACAGGCCGAGGCATGGCCTGCTGAGGGTTGGGCTGCCCTATCTCATCGCCGGCGCCGTATTCGCGGGCTATATGTGGTTGCGGGCGGGTGTCGACTTCCCCGTATCGGAGATGGCGCTTTCGAGCGCTGTGCCCCCGCCGTTGTGGGAGCGGATCCTCAACTTTCCGAAGGCCCTGGCCGTGTATATGGGCCTGCTGCTGGTGCCCATGCATCTGTACATGCAGCGTGGGCTCTCGCCGGTAGAGGGGCTCGCCGACATCTGCCTGATCGGCGCCCTTGTCGTAGCGGCCCTGCTGGTGTACGCGATTGTGCGGACTTACAGGAACCGGCGGCACGTTTCCTTCGGGTTGGCCTGGTTCCTGCTGATGCTGTTGCCGCTTTCGGACACGGTCTACCCGCTGAACGCCGGTATGGCGGAGCACTGGCTGTTCGTTCCCTCGATCGGCTTCATCGCGGCCGCGGTGGGTCTTGTCACGAACAGGCGCGAGGTGCGCGGGTTGGCCGGCATCCGGCTTTGTCTCGGCGGACGGGCGGCGCTGGTGTTGCTCGCCGGCTTCACGCTGTTTCTGGGCGTGCGCACGATAGTAAGGAATCGGGATTGGAAGGACAACTTCACCATATGGTCGCGCACGGCGGAGCACGTGAACACATCCGCCATTCACGGGAACCTGGCCGTGGCCTATTGGGAGGGGGGAAATACCGGGAAGGCGATCGAAGAGCTTCAATACGCCATTGAGTTGCAGGAGAACTACCCGGAGGCTCACTACAATCTGGGCTACATCTATGCCGCGCAGGGCAAGCGGGAGCTTGCGGAGGCCGAGTTCCGCCTGGCGCTCCGCTACCGGCCGAGTTACGAGAAGGCGAGGAAGCGACTGGCGGAGATTGGCGGTCAGTAGTCAGAGGTCAGAGGGCGGTGCAGGCGCTATCAGTGCGGGATGTGACTTGACAAACGCGGTGATTTCCGACGCGGCCACGGCGTGGCCGCGATGGTTTGGGTGGATGAGATCCCCGCCGTAGTACAGCTCGCCTACCGCCCCCGCGCGCTCAAGGGCCGGCAACAGGTCGATGCACGGAACACCGTGTGCCCGGCACATGCGCGCCAGGCGCGACTGGTACCGGGGAACGGTCCACGGCCGGGCGAACTGAATGCCGGAGGGGAAGACCGCCACGATCAACGACGCGCCCTGTGCGGCGAGCAGTTTCTTCGCCTCGAGGATGGCCTGTTGCGCGTTTTGCCAATCCCGTTCCACCTCCCGGGTGACCGGGTCTTCGGTCTCCATGCTCATGCGCGCGCCGGACTCCGTGGCGACAAGACAGGCGTCCAGGAACCTACCCAGGGCCAGCGAACGCAGCGGGCGCAACCACCCATTCCTTCGCACGGGGAACAACACATCGGCCTCTTGTCCGCCCGTGTCGTGGATGTCGTTCACATAGAAGCTCCAGACGACCAGGTCGGGCGACCACGCGAGCGCGCGTTGCCGGAGGTGTTCGAGTATGTTCTGGACGTTTAGAGAGGACACGCCGGCATTGACCACCTCGATCGTGACGCCATCGGGCGCTTGCGCCGTCAGTTCCCGCCCGACGCGTGCGACGAACGTGTCTTCCTCCTTTACGTAGTAGCCGAACGTTATCGAGTCGCCCAGAAAGACAATGCGGCGGGCGCCGGGCGGCTTGCGCGCCGGCATATCCGCGCCGCGGTTGCCCAGGTTGTTGATGCGGAAAGGGGCGACTTCGGTCCGAACCCCCTTGCTTTCGAACACGGAAAGATCGAACGGTTCGGCGACGACGAGATTGGGTTCGCCATAGACGCGAATGGAATACCCGCGGGTGTCGGGTATGTTGATCCAACCCAGACCGGGCTCGGGCCGGGTTGTGCGCCCATCGACCCGGCAGCCGTTGAAGAATCGCACGCGCAGCGGATCGTCGGCGCGGCGCCTGACGAGGCTATCGACGTTCGAGTGCTCGAGCCATTGAATGTCGGCGGCGGCGATACGTTTTTCGCGCCGGCGCAGGACCATCTCCGCCGCGAAAAGGGCCAGCAGGAAGGCGACTAGCGACAGGCCGAGTTTTGCGGATAGCCGGCGCCGTTTCACCGTGTCTCCGAGTGGGCGTGGAGTTTGGGGGATTGTGGCATAAAAAACCGTTCTCGACAAAGATTACGACAGAGGGGCGAGACGCGGTCCGGTGTCCTGTCGTGCGGCTTTGGCTCCGACTGTCGACAGGCGCCAACATACGCAAAACGTCTTGCCTTGTTCCCATCTCATCCGAGAGACTTGCGGAAAAGCGGCAGATCCGTGATCCGTTCTATGAAACGATCATGAGAGAGGGGGTCTGCCTTGCCGAGGAAGACTGACTCCGGCAACCCGGGCGACTGGCTCGAGTACGTGAGGTTGGATCTCGATGCCGTGCGGCTGCTGGCCGAGAACGATTCGATCTGGAAGATCCCCAGTGGGCGGCGATCCGCGAATTGCTGGGCGCTGTCTCGGACTATGTGCAGGGGCTCAGAGACGCCTGGGCAACCGAGCCGCCTGCACAAGCCGAAGCGAAGCCAAGCGCGAACAGCGTCGAGGAAACAGACACCACGGCATGAAGCGGCGTTCTTCCCGTCTCAGCGCTGCCCACCCGCGCTGGCTGTGGGCGCGCCGGCGCGGTAGTTCTCGGCGATTTCGGCTGCCGACAGGGCCCGGTCATAGACGGCCACGGCACGGAAGGCGCCGAGCCAGGGGCGGCGGTTGCGGTCCGCTTCGGACTCATTGGCAAGGAGCAGCCGGAAGCTTTCGTCCCAGTCGCTCAGGTCGCCGCCGCGCAAGGACGGGGCGTGCCCGCTGAGCTCTTGCGGGACGGGGTCGAAAACCGACTGATCGACCCCGTTCACGTACAGGCTGGCGCGGCCGTCGCCCGACAGGGTCAGCACCACGTGCTGCCATTCCGTCTGCACGGTGCCCGGCTTGCTGAGCAGGTCCGGCTCGCCGTTCGGATTGGCGGCGCTCGTGCGGATGCGGGCGCAGTAGTGGTCGCCCCACTGCCCGAGCGTGAAGTTGCGGTTCAGCGTGTCGCCGGAGAGCGACACGATACGCGCCAGCCATCTGCCGGATTGCGAGCCTTGTACCGTGTCGATCGGGCGGACCCAGGCTTCAACGCTGAACTCGGCACTGCTTCGGCATGCGGTGGAAATCTTGGCGGCAGGCCGCGCCGAGACGATGGTCGTGAACGCATCGACGGACAGGCCGCCGCCGGGCATCCAGCGCACCGCGCCGGGGTTCCGGATCAAGAGGTCCACCGCCTCGCCGCTATTCGACACGTCGTGCACCACGACGCCTCGGCCTGCGCCGAACGTGTACAGCGCCAGCGGCGCGCGCGAGCGGCTCGCGCTGAACCGGGCGCGGTCCGCGATCGAAATCGTCGCACCCACAACGGCGCTTTGCCCCGCGCGCAGTTCGGCGGATTGCCCGTTTCGCCGGCAAAAGACGCGCACACGCCCCGAGTCCACATCGACCTGGGTCGACGCCGGCGCCGCCGAGACGCGCAACCGCGTGCCCAACACGGCGATGTCCGAGTGGCAGGTGCTCACGACCATCCTCTGCTCGGCCGGCCGGGCGGTCACGTCGAACTCGACGGCACCGGCCGCCAGGAAGACGCGACACGCCGACGCGAACACGGCCTGCACGGGGAACGCGGTTTCGGCGTCCCCGACCGTGATGTCCGTATCCTGTGCCAATTGCAGTTCTGTGCCGTCTGCATAGCGCAGCGACGCCGTGCCGGCCTCGCCTGAGGTCAACAGACGATCGGCGGGCCGGACGGTCTGGCCCAGCCTGGCGGCGGTCGTCGTCGGCCCGCGAATCAAGCGGACGTCGCCCTCCACCTGCGCAATGACGGCATGAACACCCCGCTGCAAGTGCAGCCAGGCAGGTAGCTCCCTGAAATACCACACGGCGCCCAGCACGGCCAAGACGGCGGCCGCCAGCGCCAGCAGCCGCCGGCCGAAGTGCCGTCTCTTGACGCGGGCCCAGGGTTGGGGAAACCGGGTCGGCGCGTGGGGCCGGCGCGCCGGCCGGGGTGCGGTGCGCGGTGCGCGCGCGGCGCTGTCCGGTTCGATCCGATCGGCGACGGCATCCAGCAATCCCTCCTCAACAGGCATGGCGCCCGCCAGCACGTGCAGAAGGGTGTCCATGGCGACCTGGCGGCGCGCTTCCGCGCCGAGTGCCGGACGCGTTGCGAGCAGAGTGGTAAGCTCGCGCTCGGCCTGCTCTGAGCCGCGTTCCTCGAGGAATGCCCCGATCCGATCCGCAAAGACATCGTCATTCATCGAAAACCGCCTCGCCCTGACGGGTCAGGTTCTCAATGCACACGCGCAGGCTCTGGCGTGCGCGGCACGCCAGCCGAAAAACGGTCTGCTCCTGAATGCCGAGACTGGCGGCGATCTGCCGCGCTTTCTGGCCGAGCCGGTAGAAGAGGTCGATCACCTTGCGCTGGCGGCCCGGCAGGCGCGCCATACAGGCGTGCAGCGCTTGCAGCCGGTCCTCCCAAGGCCCGCCGCCGGCCGCCGGGTCCGCCGCCTGGTCGAAGCATGCGAACATGTGGTCGATCTCGTTGCCGTCCCACAAGAACTCGCGACGCCGGAACTCGCGACGCAGCGCGTTGCGGGCCAGGTTCCGCGCGATGCCCCGGAGCCACGCGCCAACCGATTTCGTCGGGTCAAACTCGTCCAGCTTGCGGTACGCGACCACAAAGACCTCCTGCGTCAGGTCCAGGGCGACCCCCCAATCGCGGGTCAGCGTATGCAAGTAAGCCGTGACCATGCGGTTGTGTTCGCGAAAAACCAGCTCAAATGCCTTGTCTTGCACGCGATAGCTCCTGCGCGCATCCGGTGGAGGGCCGGCTTCCACGCCGGCCGCTTGAACCGGTGGCCTTGGGTGTGCCCGGCGCGGGTGGACCCCGCCTTCGCCCAGCGGCTTCCGCCGTCGCCCTTCCGCCTTCGCCTTTCAGGCTATGGCGCGACAGGTCGGGCTATGGCGAGACAAGTCGGCGAGGCAGGCCGTGCCCTCCATGCTGGGAGGCAACGCCCGTCATACTGCATTGTCGCCTCCGGGCGGAACTTGTACGAGCATAATTCCAACGAAAAACACACAGCCGCCCGCCGTGTGCCGCGGAATCTTGGGCCGCCATGTCCCAAGGAGAGTACAAGTCTGGCGCGAAGCCGACAATACACTTATGAAATGGGGCTCCTGAATGTCGCCCATTTGTCCGAGCAAGGATGTGGCCGACGCGGACGTGGCGACGGCGCAGCCCGTTTCGCCCATCGGATTTCG
>JAFGHX010000063.1 GCA_016929905.1 Kiritimatiellia bacterium | reverse complement strand
TCCATGATCCAAGAGTCGGCCGGAATCAAACCAAACTGGCATAGTTATCCCTGTAACATGTGAATCTATTTATGCGCGAGCCCTTAGTGGCTTCGTTGTCGAAAGCTGCAACGAAAAACAAGAAATTTCCGGGTGCCCGGGAGGTCAGAGGTCAGAGGTCAGAGGTCAGAAGTCAGAAGTCAGAAGTCAGAGGTCAGGCAGAATATATCGCAAAAAACTAATTCGTGTTATATATTGCGATTGACATATCGTGTGCGCTGACATCGGGTACATCAACAAACATCGTCCCGAGTACTACCGTCTCCCGCGGGGCGTAACGACAGAGGGCAATTGGGTGGCCTTCGTCGACTTCATGTTGGAGGCGTTCACTACACGACCGCGACGCGCTACCTGAAGCAGCTGCAAGGTGCCGGTCTGCTCAACCCCAGAACGCACGGCAAGTACAGTCTCCACATCAACGCAGCGCTTTTGAGGGTCGTCCAGTCGGGCGAGACCGTTGAGAGCCGGGAGTGTTAGCATGCGCATGCAGAAGATTGCCGACCACGCCTATTCCCGCAAGCGGGCCGTCGCCTACGGCATGGTGCTGGGCGTGGTGGCGGGCGTGCTCAACACGTTCTATCCGCTGATCGACTTCGCCGCCCGCTGGTCATTGTTCGGCTGGCTCGTGGCGGCGGTCGTCACCGTGATCTGCGTTCATGAAGGGGTGCACGGAATCGTGGCGGCGCTGTTCGGGCATCGCCCGCTTTTCGGAATCAAGCCGCCGTTCTTCTATGTGACGTTCGACCACAAGATCCCGCGGGGCCGGTTCATCCTCATCACGCTTGCCCCGCTGGTCGTGCTGGACGTGGTCTTTGCCGTGCTGTTCGCCCTGGGGGTCCTCAGGGTCTACATGTATTTCTGCCTCCTGACCAATACGATCGGGGCGATGGGTGACATCTGGCTCACCGTCATGCTGCTGCCGCACGCGCGCGGGACGCTGGTGCAGGATACGAAGAACGGGGTCGAGGTGTGGCAGGGCTGAGAGGCGGCCGTTTCGCGGGCCGCTCTTCCTCAGTCGCCCAGCGCTTTTTCGACGAGCTGCCGCCATTGCGCGTTGCGCGGCGGCTCGGTTTCGGGCAGCGCGTCGCCTTTTTCGGGGGCGGGGCCGAACGCGTCGTCCCAGAGCTGGCCGTTGGCCATTTGCTCGAGCGCGCGGCGCAGGGCGGCCGCCGTCTCGGCGAGGCGGGGTTGCAGATCGCGCAAGGCCGCCTGGTGCGCCTGGACAACGCGCTGCTGGAGGCGGACCCGGTCCTCGCAGACGACGCGCCGGGCCTGATTGGATTCCGTATCGCGCTCCTGCTCTCTGTGCGCCAGCTCGCACCGATCCGCGGCGAGCATGGCCTGGAACTGCTCGACGCCGGGTCTGTTCACGGCGAACTTGGCGCGGCAGGTTGCACAGGCGAAGGCGTCGACGTCCTGCGTGGTGAGGAGCAGCTCACGCGTGGCGGGCTGCAGGCGGGCCAGCACACGGTCCGCGACCGCGCCTGCCAGGCGCTTGAGCTCGCGGACATGGGCCTCCAATTGCGCGTCATCGAGCGTGGCGGCTTCCAGCGCCGCATCGAAGAGCTCGGCAATGGCTTGCGCCAGAGCCATGTTTTCCGGGCCGGGCGCCTGCGCGATGAGCCGGTCGCGGACGGCCGCCGCCGCGACGGCTTTGAGGTCGGCTTTCGCCGTGTTGAGCGGGGCGGCCTGCGTGGCGGGCTCCGCGGGTGCCGGCGGCGGCGGGCAGCCGAGCAGCACGCTACCCAGCAGAGCGGCCCGCAGAAGGGTTCGACAGGGGTTGCGCGGTCCGGCCCGCTCAGAACTCGAATTCACGTTTCCTCCCGTAAATCTCCTTGTCGGCCTGCTGGACGGCCGAGCGGATCCGCTCGTACTCCAGTTGCACGGCCTCGGCGTACCTGGGCTGCGAGAAGGACGACGGCCGGCTCTTCCACTGCTGCCGGATCCGCTCGACGCACGAGTCGAAGCCGGCGAGCAGGGTCAACCGGTGCGGCGCGTTTCGGCTCAGCGTGTAGGCTTCGTGCGTTTTGCGGAGCTCGCTGAGCAGCGGGCCGATGTGGCGGTCGACCCAATCCTTGAATTCCGCGCGCGCCTGCTGCCGGGCTTCGGGCGTCTCGGCAGCGGTCTTCTCCGCCTTGGCCTGTGCCTGCGCCTGTTCGGCGCGGTATTCGTCGCGCAGCGTGTGCCCGGTCGGGCCGGCATACACGTGGCGCATGTCGGCATACAGTTGCCTGACGCGGTCGGCGTCGATACCGACTGCCTGTCGGATATCGGCCGCGGCTTTTTCGGTGTCGCCTTTCCGGAACCAGCACAGCGCGCGGTTGTAGAAGAGCAGGAAGGCGACGCGGGCTTCCGGCTCGAGTCGAACGCCGTCGGTGAAGGCGGCGATGGCGTAGTCCGTTTCGTCGAGCAGGGCCCAGGCCACGCCGCGGTTGACGTACGCCTTGGCGTAGGCGGGGTCGAGCGCGAGGGTTCCGGCGAAGTCCAGAACAGCCGCCTCGTAGTCGCCCTCGTCCAGGCGCGACTGGCCGCGGTAGTAGAAGGCGAGCGCGTTGAGCGGGTCGCGCTCGAGTTCGCGTGTGAACCAGCCTGTCAGGTCGATCGGCTGGGCGAGCGTGTTGGTGTAGATGCCGATCTCGAGATACGGGCCGCCCCGATAGCGGTAGACCCAGGCCTTTCCCTCTTCCGGCGCCGTACCGTGGCGGGTCGAGAGCGAGCATTGCACCTCCGCGGCGGTCAGCGTGTGCGCGCCGTCGGTGAGCAGCGCGTTGGAGGCGGCCGGGATCTGCCAGCTCGCTTCCGAGCGGATCCGCTCGCCCTGCGCGTTCAACCAGGACTTCACGTTCAGGACGACGTTTTCGGAGGTGTGGTTGACGACGCGGACCGGCGCGCTCGTCTCGCCGGCCTGTGCGGCGGAGGCGAGCGCGAAACCGAGTATCGCGACGAGCCCGATTCGCCTCATGGGGTGAGCATTCCGTGGGTTGCACAGACTCCGGCGTGCGGCCGCCGGAGAACCGCTCTTGTCGTACACTTTACCGCGCCGTTTGTCGAGGCTGAACGGAAGGCGAGCGGGAAGCGTGCGTCTTCAGAGCGGGAGAGCCGCGCGGACGGGTCCGTAGACGGAGCGGGCCTGCTCGACGCAGGTCCGGCGCACGCGGCGCAGGTGCGCCCGGATCTCGTCGTAGTCCGCCCGCGCGCGCGCCAGCGCGGCGGGCAGGCGGGCGTCGAGTTCGGCGAGCGGCACGCAGAACGCCGCCATCCCCGTCTCGCGACAGAAGGCGACGGTCTTGGGATGGTCGTCGAACCCGATGAAAGGCACGCCCGCCTGCGCCGCGAGGATCAGGGCATGCAGGCGCATGCCGACAACCAGCCCGCATTGGCGAACGGTGTCCGGTTCGATGCGGCCCGGGCCGTCAACGCCTGCAGCGGCGAGCACCGCCTGGTCGCGCCGGGTCTCGACGGGGAAAGCGTTGGGATCGCCGCCAAAGCACGGCAGCGGGACAACCCGGACGGCCGTGCGGCGCACGATGCGCGCGATCTCGCGCGTTTGGTCCGGCCGATGCGGCCAGAACCGCAGGTTGAGCCCGATCGAGCGCCGGTCTGCCGTCGGGTCGGCGGGCGCCAGCGGGCAGAGCCAGGTGAGGTCGGGCCCGACCGTGATGCGCGGATGGTCATGCAGCAACCGGGCCGACGCCCGGTCGCGCACGATGACGGTGCGGGCCCTGTCGAGAATCGCCCGGGTTTCGGGCGGCGGCAAGGCATGCCGGGCCGAGATGCCGACGAGCGAGAACGGCACGTCGACCTCCGCCGCGGCGAGCGCGGAGAGCAGCGGAGCCGGCCAATGGCTGCCGCCCCCGACGATGACGTGGTCGCAGCGGGTCAGCTCTTCGGGCCCATGCGGGCGCCCCACCCAACTGAACGTGAGGTCGGCGCCGTCAAGCAGCTGAGTCAGTGCGCGCTCGATCAGGTCGTCGCCGAGGTTCCCTTTGCCATACCCGCCGATGATGTGGATTACGGCCATGTGGGGCGCCTATGCGCGAAGTGGTGGGAACCACGAATGAACACGAATAGACACGAATACCATTCGCGGTTCCGATTCGCGTTCATTCGCGTTCATTCGCGTTCATTCGCGGTTCCCGTTCGTGGTTCCCAATCGTGTTCGAACAGGAAGGTCTGGTTCACGCCGAACCCGAACGCATTGGTTGGCGGGCCAACAATCTGGAATTCGGCGGCGGGCATGAGCCGGTCGTAGAAGTCGGTGATCCGCGGGCCATAGAGGTTGACGGTGAGCCGATACCCGCCGAGCAGCAGAGGCAGCCGCGGCAGCTTGAGGCGGATGACGGTCCCGCCGGGCGGGACATCGAACCGGAAGCCGCGGTAGGGGGTTGCGACCGAGCCGAGCGGCCCGACGGAGGGCGAGTCGAGCGCGGCGATCAGGCGCGCCTCGCGCAAGTCGCGCGTGGCCTGCAACGCGATTTCGGCCACAACCGTCTCGCCCGTCTCGAACGCGTAGCGCTCCGTGCCCGCCTCATCGAACAGCCGCACGGTTTCGATCCAGGCCTCGCGCCGGCGCGGGCGCGGTTCGGCTTCGCGGGCGCGGCCCACGAGATGGTCGTACGTCCCGATGCCCGTGGTCAGGTCCCCGTCGAAGGCGACGCGGCCCTTGCTCAGGACCATGCAGCGGTCCGTGACGCGGGAGAGCTGGCTGACGTTGTGTGTCACGACGATGACGGCGGTGCCCCGCTCCATGAGCGTCAGCACGTACTGGTAGCACTTCATGCGGAACCCGACGTCGCCGACGGCAATGACCTCGTCGACGAGCAGGACCTGCGGGTCGGTCTTGGCCGCGATGGCGAACCCGAGCCGCACGCGCATGCCGGAGGAATAGGCGGCGACCGGCGTGTCGATGAAGTCGGCGATCTCCGAGAACTCGACGATGCTCTCGAATTTCGCGTCGAGCTCCTCGCAGTGCATGCCCAGGATCGCGCCGTTGAGGTAGATGTTCTCGCGCCCGGTCATGTGCGGGTGGAACCCGGCGCCAAGCGCGATCAGCGCGCCGACCCGGCCGCGAATCCTGATCTCACCGTGGTCCGGGGGGAAGATCCCGGCGAGCAGCCGCAGCAGGGTGGTCTTGCCGGACCCGTTCATCCCGATCAGGCCGCAGCTCTCGCCGCGGCGCAGCTGGAGGTCGACCTTGTCGACGGCCCAGAACTCGTCTTTGCGCAGGCGCGCGGTCTCCTTGCGCACGCCGACGAGATCGGCGGCCAGGTCCCAGAGCCCGTAGGCCATGCTGCGCCGAAGGCTCTTGCAGAACTTCTTGGAGACGGCCCGGGCCGAGAGCACGACGTCGTCGGCCGGCGGCGCGGGCTCGGGCGGTCTGGCGGCAACAGGCTCTGGCGCCGTTGTGCTCATAGCATGCGCTCGATGATCTTGTGTTCGCCGACGTAGAACAGGCGCCAGGAGACGAGGAACAGCAGCAGGGCGAGCGCGGCGCAGACGGCGTAGCCGGCCGCGTCGTACAGGCGGCCGTAGAGGATGACGTCGCGGCAGGAGCAGACGAGGTAGGTGAGCGGGTTCCACTTCACGATCCGCGCGACGAGCGGCTGCGCGATCTTGTCGGAGTAGATCACCGGCGTGAGGTACATCAGCAGCCCCATCGCCAGCCCGGCGGCCCGGCTCAGGTCCACCGCGACGATGCTGAACATGGAGACGATCAGCCCGATGCCCGCGCCGAGAAAGAAGAGGGGCAGCGCGACCAGCGGCAGGAGCACGATGCCGGGGCTCGGCACGACGCCGAACGCGAGGAGCACGACGATATTGAGAAGGAGCGCGATCAGGAAGTTGGCCAGATGTTCCGCCGTCTGCTTGAACAGCAGCGCCTCGTGCGGGAAGTTCACCTGCATGACGATCATCTGGCCGGAGGTCAGCGTCTCGGTGGCGGACTTGTAGAACCCCATGAACAGCCCCCACATCGTGGAGCCGATCAGCACGTAGGCGGGGTACGGGATGCCCACGTCGCCGGGCTGGAGCAGGCCGGTCTGCTGGAGGAAGACCCAGGCGACGATGGCGACCAGCGGCGTCAACAGCAGCCAGGCCAGGCCGATGAACGACTTTTTGTAACAGGCAAGAAAATCGCGTTTGAACAGTTGCCACACGAGGCCGCGCGCATGCCAGACGTTGGCCGCCATCACCGCCCAGGTCCGGACCAGCCCCAGCTCGTGGCGCTGGTTCGGCCGGTAGACGGTGAGCTCCGGCGCGGCCCGCTCTGGTTGCGTTGCCATGGCACGCGCATTCTCTTTGAGCGGGTCGGGGAGTGTCAAGTGCCTTATTCCTTGCGCACCAGAGTGCAGCCTCCTTCGCCCTTCGTGGCTACGGAGGACAGGGCGGCGACCCCGGCGCGCGCATTGGGCAGTTGATGAATGGACCCGGCTGGAGTATGTTCTTCGGGAGGAGGGCCGAACCATGCCGAGACGTCTTGCTGTGCCGTACGTTGTATGTGCGCTGCTGCTTGCCCGCTGCGCCTGCGCCGAGGAGCTGTTTCCGAAGCCCGGCTGGCAGGACGAGCCGAACCCGTTTGCCAGCCCGGACGCCGTGGTGGGCGGCGAGATTTCGATCTCCGGTCACCAGTATCCGAAGAGTTTCAACTACTACCTGGACAACAACTCGTTTTCCGCGGAGCTGTTCGGCGCGATGTACGAGACGCTGCTCACGCGCCACCCGCTCACGCTCGAACACAAGCCCTGGCTCGCCGAGCGGTGGTCGATCTCCGAAGACAAGAAGACGTTCACCTTCTGGCTGAACAAGCAGGCGCGCTGGAGCGACGGGCGCCCCGTAACGGCGGAAGACGTGCAGTGGACATTCGACGCCATCATGAGCCCGACGAATCTGACGGGCGTGCACAAGGTGGCCCTCGAACGGTTCGAACGGCCGGACGTGCTCGACACGCAGACGGTGAAGTTCACCGCCCGGCAGGTGCATTGGGAGAATCTCGACGCCGTCGGTTTCATGGCGATCCTGCCCAAACACGCGTACGCGGACAAGGACTTCAACAAGATCAACTTCGAGTTTCCGGTCGTCTCCGGGCTCTACCGGCTGGGCGAGGTGCAGGAGGGGGTTTTCGCCAAGCTGGAACGCCGCGCCGACTGGTGGGCGAAGGACGCGCCGAGCAGCCGCGGGGTCGGCAATTTCCAGACGCTGAAGTTCAAGTTCTTCGCCGCGCGCGAGAACGCGCTGGAAGCATTCAAGAAGGGGTTGCTCGACCTGTTTCCCATCTACACCGCCCGGTTCTGGGTGGAGGAGACGAAAGGCGAAAAATTCAAGAAGAACTGGATCGTGAAGCAGAAGGTCTACAACTACAGCCCGGTCGGCTTCCAGGGCTTCGCCATGAACGCGCGCAGACCGCCGTTCGACGACGGCCGCGTGCGCCGCGCGATGGCCCATCTTCTGGACCGGGAGCAGATCAACCGCACGCTGATGTACGACCAGTACTTCATGCACCGGTCCTACTACGAAGACCTCTATACCCGCGAGAACCCGTGCCCGAACGAGAACATCGCGTTCGACCCGGCCAAGGCGCGGGCGCTGCTGAAAGAGGCGGGCTGGGCGGCGAATCCGGAAACCGGCCTGCTGGCGAAGGACGGCCGCACCCTCCGCGTGAAGTTTCTGGCGCGCGGCCCCGACACGCAGAAGTACCTGGCCAACTACATGGAGGTGCTGAAGGATGCCGGGATCGAGCTGAAGATCGACCAGAAGGACTGGGCTTCCTGGGTGAAGGACATGGACACATTCAACTTCGACATGACCTGGGCGGCATGGGGCGCCGGGCTGTTCAAGGACCCGGAGCCGATGTGGTTGTCGAAGGAGGCGGATCGGGAAGGCGGGAACAACTACACGGGCTACCGCAACGCGCGGGTCGACGAATTGATCGAGCAGCAGAAGACGATCTTCGACGTGGAGCGCCGGCACGCGATCTGCCGGGAGATCGACGGGATCGTGTGCCGCGACGTCCCGTACGTGCTGCTGTGGAACATCAACTACACGCGGCTGCTGTACTGGAACAAGTTCGGGATGCCCCGCACCGTGCTCAGCAAGTACGGGACGGAAGAGGCCGCCTACTGGCTGTGGTGGCTGGACGAGGACTCGACGGCCGACCTGGAAGACGCGATGAAGGAAGGCAAGGCGCTCCCGCCGCGGCCCGCGGAGGTCCGGTTCGACGACGTGTTCAAGCGGTAAGGGTTCGCGCCAAGACACGTTCGCATTTTGCCGGCGGCTGTTCGGCCCGTGCCCACAGTGCGCGCCCCGCACGGCGCATCCCGGCTCCGGGCCGTGGCGGCGCGGCGGACCGGGGTGGGCACACGGAGGACGCGATGCAACGCTGGGACTATTTTGTCAGGCGCTTGCTGCTCACGATCCCGACGTTCGTCGGGATCACCTTCCTCTGTTTCGGTGTGGCGCACCTCGTCCCGGGCGGGCCGGTCGAGCAGCGGCTGGCGGAGCTGAAGGGTGCGGAGGGCGGGGAATCGGGCACGCGCACGAAGAACGTGGCGGCGATCTCCGAGGAATACCGGCAGGCGCTCGTGAAACACTTCGGGTTCGACCTGCCCCTGCACAAGCGCTACTGGCGCTGGCTCTGGACGAACCGGCTCGGGTTGCGCATGGAGTCCTACACGTACCCGAACAAGACGGCGTGGGAGCGGATCCGGGAGCGGCTGCCCGTCTCGCTGACGTTCGGGCTGACCGGCCTGTTTCTGACCTACCTCGTCTGCATTCCGCTCGGCATCGCCAAGGCGCTGCGGCACGGGCGCCCGTTCGACCTCGTTTCGAGCGCCGTCGTGTTCGTCGGGTTCGCGATCCAGCCCGTGGCGCTCGGCATGCTGCTGAAGGCGCTCTTTTGCGGGACGGTCGACGGGCTGTGGGACATCTTTCCGCTGTCCGGCTTCCATTCCGAGGGGTTCGCGAGCCTGAGCCTGGCGGGCAAGGCGCACGATCTGTTCATGCACATGTTTCTGCCGATTCTCTGCTACATGATCGGGCACTTCGCCGTACTGACGATCCTGATGAAGAACTCGCTGCTCGAACAGATCAGCCAGGACTACGTGCGCACGGTTCTGGCGAAGGGCGGCAGCTCGCGGCGCGCGATCTGGGGGCATGCGTTCCGCAACTCCCTGATCCCGATCGCGACGGGGTTCGGCGGTGTGCTGACCGTCATGTTTGCCGGGGCGGTGATCATCGAGTACATGTTCGAGATCAACGGGATGGGCCGGCTCAGCTACGAGGCCGTCACGCAGCGCGACTACGCCGTGTTCATGGGCATCGTTTCGCTGCAGTCCATTCTCGGGCTGCTCGGCAATATTCTGTCCGATCTGTCCTACGTCCTGATCGATCCGCGGATTTCGTTCGACCGATGAGCCTGTTCAACCTGCAACTCAACCCGGTAACGGCGAAGCGGTGGCGCCGGTTCAAGGAGATGAAGCGCGCGTACGGGTCGCTCCGGATCCTGGCCGGCCTGTACCTGGTGAGCCTGGCCTCGCCGCTGCTGTCGAACGACAAGCCGCTCTATGTCCGGTTCCGCGGCGCATCCTATTTTCCCGTGTGGCGCTATTATCCCGACGACGTGTTCACGGGCAGCGGCCGGCAGACGCGGCCCGACTACCGCGCCCTGCGGCGCGGGGCGGCTTTTGCGGAGGAGCGGGGCAATTTCATGATCTTCCCGCCGATCCCCTACGGCCCGTTCGAAGTGCTGGATCCCGATTCGATCGACGTGCCGCGCGAAGTGACCGTGCGGTTCGTTCCCGAGCCGCGCGTCGGGCAGGTGAACGTGGACGCGGATTTCGCCGTGGTCCGCGCGGCGGCCGCGGGTTACTTCTTCGGTCGCGAGGATCGCGAGCTGGCGGGGTTATCCGTGCCGGAGACGTGGCCGCTGCCGCAGGACCTGCGCGAGGGGGTGCGGCGCCGGTTCGCCAACGAGGAGGCGCCGGCCGTATCGGCCGAGGTCTCGTCGCGGCAGGCGCCGGGCCGGCGGGCGGAGGTTTCGCTGTCGACCTACACGCCCAGGAGCCGTGCCCCGCAAAGCGTGCGGCTCACCTTCCGCGAGGTCGGGCTCGAGGCGCGCGGCGCGCAGAAGATGGTGTTCGATGCGGCGCTGGCCGCCGCGAGGGAGCCGCCGCTGTGGCAGGCCTGCGCCCCGGCCCAGCGCGACGAGCTGCTGGCGGCGGTCCGTGAGGCGTTCGAGCGCCCCGTCCAGCCGCTGCGGCTGGCGATCGGCGGCGCGGCCTACCGCGTCTCCGTCGAGAAGATCCGCGTGCGCTGGCCGTTCAGGCCCGTGCGGGGCCACCCGCTCGGCGTCGACAACGCGGGCCGCGACGTGCTGGCCCGCGTCCTGTACGGACTGCGCACCTCGATGACCTTCGCGCTGCTCACCGTCGTGCTCTCGATGGCGCTCGGTACCGTCATCGGCGCGGTGCAGGGCTATTTCGCCGGCTGGCTCGACCTCACGGCCCAGCGCCTGATCGAAATCTGGAGCGCCATGCCGTACCTCTACCTCATCATCCTGCTCGGATCCGTCTACGGCCGGAGTTTCCTGCTCCTGCTGATCGTGAACGTGATTTTCAGCTGGATCGGGATCTCGTACTACATGCGCGGGGAATTCCTCAGGCTGCGCCGCCGCGCGTTCGTCGAAGCCGCCAAGTGCATGGGCGTGCCGTTCCATCGGATCATCTTCCGACATATTCTGCCCAACGCGCTCGTGCCGCTGATCACCCTGTTCCCCTTCCAACTGGTCGGGGCGATCGGCGGCCTGGCCGCGCTCGACTATCTCGGGTTCGGCCTGCCGCCGCCGACGCCGAGCTGGGGCGAGCTGTTCGCCCAGGCGCAGCAGGTGCGCTGGGCCTGGTGGCTGGTGGCCAACCCGTTCGTGGCGCTGTTTACCGTGATCCTCCTCGGCGTGTTCGTGGGGGAAGGCGTGCGCAACGCGTTCGACCCGCGACGCTACAGCCGGATGAACTAGGCGGGCAGAGAGGGGGGAGAGGAAGAATGGAAGGGTGGAAGGGTGGAAGAGTGGAAGGGTGGAAGGGCGGGGATTCCAATCCCCCATTCTTCCGCTCTTCCATTCTTCCACCGTTCCTCTCGCGCGTGGCGGCGTGCAGGCAGACGTGAGGGAGTTGGATGGCTGATCTGGTGACCATCGAGAATCTGACGGTGAGCTTCGACACCGACGAGGGGCGGTTGAAAGCGGTGGACGACGTGTCGCTCTCGATCCGCAAAGGCGAGGCGCTCGGGCTGGTGGGCGAATCCGGGTGCGGCAAGTCGGTCACCGCGATGAGCATGCTGCGGCTCATTCCGGCGCCGCCGGGCCGGATCGAGGCGGGTCGCGTTCTGTTTCGCGGCCGCGATCTGCTGAGCATGCCCCTTGACGAGCTGCGCGGGATTCGGGGCGAGAAGATCAGCATGATTTTCCAGGAGCCGATGACGGCGCTCTCGCCGCTGCACCGCATCGGCAGACAGCTTACGGAGACGCTGCACCTGCACCGGCAGGTGGCGGACGCCGCCGCGCGGCGCACGGCGGAGGAGTGGCTGCGCAAGGTGGGGATTGCGGACGCGCACGAGGTGCTGTACGCCTACCCGTTCCAGCTCTCGGGCGGGATGCGGCAGCGGGTCATGATCGCCATGGCGCTGATGCTGGGCCCGGACCTGATCATGGCCGACGAGCCGACCACGGCGCTGGACGTGACGATCCAGGCGCAGATCTTCGAGCTGATGAACGCGATGCGCACGGGTGAGACGGCCCTGCTGCTGATCACGCACGACATGGGCGTGATCTGGGAGATGTGCGACCGGGTCGCGGTCATGTACGCCTCCGAACTCGTGGAACTGGCCGTCAAGGCGGAGCTGTTCGCGAGGCCGCTGCATCCGTATACCGAGGCGCTGCTCGATTCGATGCCCTCGCTCGCCGCCGGGCAGCCGCGGCTGAAGGCGATCAAGGGCCAGGTCCCCTCGCCGCTGGCCTACCCGGCCGGCTGCCGGTTCGCGGAGCGCTGCCCGCGCGCCTTCGACCGGTGCAGGCGCGAGCACCCGCCCCTGTACGAGCTGCCGGGCGGCCGGCGCAGCGCGTGCTTCCTGCGGGAACCGGCGCCCTGAAACTTGAAAGTAGAAGCGGCGTCCCGCCGCTTCCTCCGGGCCGCAGGCCCGGGTCCCCGGCTGCACGGAGTGCAGCCGGGGGGGAAGAGCCGAGCCGCCGTCGCCCTGCGGGCTATGGCGAGCCAGGGACGGCTCTTCTAC
>JAFGHX010000062.1 GCA_016929905.1 Kiritimatiellia bacterium | reverse complement strand
TCATGACGCTACCGGACATGCGATTGGCGCGACTTTCATAGACCAATCGCCGCGAAATCACCACAATACGACCTGCTGACAACCCAAGGAGATGCACATGAGACAGAGCTACTCGATCCTTTCGCTCTCACTCCTCGCGACGGTCGCGCTCGCCGACGTAAACGGCAAGATGGAGGCGGACGTCCGGCGGGTTGTGGACACCATGTGGCAGCGCTTCGGCACGTTCCGCCAAGCGGCCCTCCAGAAAGAAGCCGATATCCAGAAGATGTACGGCGCGATTTCGGAAGAGATCGACCGGGACGTCCGCACGCTCCGCACCCGGCTCGAAGCGCACTACAACGCGGCGCCCAGGGGCATAAGCCTTCTCGAGTATCTGCCGGCGACCCCCAGACTCGACGGCAGCGTGGATTACGGCGCGGAGCTCCAGAAGGCGTTGAGCGAGAACCGCGTCGTGGTCGTACCCGGCAGCAGAGATCCGAAGAAGCCGCACGTCTACGGGCTCAGTACCGGGCGCGGCTCGGGGGTCAAGGTCACGATCCCGGACGGACACGTCCTGATCGCCGAGAAGAACGCGATCATCAGGCGGATTCCCTCCAGGGGCACGCTTATCCGCGGGGGCAAAGGCGTGCGCTTGATCGGCCTTACGATCGACGGCAACAGGAAGGCGCACATGCCCGAACATCCCGACTGCGGCAAATTGGACATGATCATCCGGGTCGACGCGGGCAGCGTTGTGCAGGACTGCACCGTGTACGAGTCGCCGGGCATTGCGTTTGCCACGTACGGCACACACAGCATCTTCTGGCGCAACCGCGCGAAGACCTGCGGGTACATCGACCTGAAACACAACGCGCGTTACTACCAGGGCGCATGGGACAAGTGGTCCGCCGACGGGTTTTACATCCGCGGTTTTCACAACCTGTGCATGGACTGCCACGCGAGCGACTGCTTCCGCTTCGGGTTCGGTACCGCCCACAGGCAATCGGGCGGGACGACGTTCGTCAGCTGCGAAATGAAAAACGAGATCTGGCGCACGTACGGGTTTATCGACAGCGAAGACACGAACAACGAAAAGCCAAACGGCATCCTGCAGATCTACATGAAGAACGCTGAAGGCCTGACGGGCATGATGAGTGGATTGTCTTCGGACAACACCATCGCGTTCAAGTGCGAGGCCGCCCGGATCGACTACCGCCACAGCGACAACGCCATGATCATGGGCTGCACGACGCACGGGGACGGGCTCTGCCTCGGCGGCTGGTCCTCGTCGAACAGCTCGATGGTCCGCGGCGGCGACAACCCCATCGTCATCAATAATACGGTGAACAAAGCGCGCGTGAGTTCCGGCGTCTCCTCAGACTGGTCGCTCAGCGTGGTCTCGGCCAACGGCAAAGGGATCGCCGCGCACAACGTGCTGAACGAATACGAAGGCGAGTTCGGGAAGGGCCCGGGCATGAACTTCCAGGAGGTCACCGCCGTGCACAACAAGGTCAACTATGGGGTTTGGATCAAGGAAGACGACCACGCGGCCGCGGCGAAGGGCGAGGGCAAGGCGGTCGACGAACTGCAGAAACGGAAAATGCAGAGCCTGGCCATGCAGATACCCGCGCTGATGCAGGCGCAGGGCATTGGCGGGCGAATAGCCAAGATCGCCTTTGCCGAGCCGGCGGCACTGTTCACACGCGACCTGAAGAATGTGGGCCGTAAGGCGAACTGGCAGCAGAAGGCGAACCGACCCGGCAAAGACGCGCTGAAGCCGATCAGAATCGGCGACCACTGGGACAACCAGTACGGCAGATACCATGGGCATGCCTGGTACTTCACCACATTCCATGTGACCGGCGACGACAACCACATGTGCGATCGCGCGACCCTCTTCTTCGGCGGCGTGGATTCCGAATGCCACGTGTACCTGAACGGGCAGCATGTGGGCTCTCACAAGGGCTGGCAGGACCCGTTCGCGATGGACGTGCCGAAGAAGATCGTCAAATGGGACGGATCCGCCACAAACGATCTCGCCGTGCACGTCTACACGCCCGGCGGCTTGGGCGGCATCTACGGGCATGTGGCGCTGGTCTTGAGCAGCGACACCGCGAGCAAACACGGCGCCAGAACGAGTTCGGCCGGAGACGGCTCCTACGAGGTGGACTTGATGCGAAACCCCGACAGAAACGGCGACGTCCTGATCACGCGGGGCGCCGGGGTGGACAACGAAACCAAGTTGATCCGGCTGGGCGGCGGCGGCGCCGTCCTCTCCCGTACCCGGTTCGGGCCCGGCACCTACCACGTGAGAGTCAAACTGGACAACTCACACCCCAAATACCGATGGCACAGCCACGCGTTCGTGTTCTATGCTCACGATTTCGACGAATACGGGGAGATCCCGGCCAAGGAGCGCCCGGACGGCGTGAGTCTGGCCGACGGCTATGTGATAAGCTTCGAGCCCGGCAACAAGATCATTCTCGGCAAGACTCACGCGGGCAAACGCGCGTACCAGAAACTGACCGAGTTCATCAAGCCGGGCCCGAAGGCCGATGCCGAAGTGTGGACAATGGACGCCTGGAAAGACGTGACGATCCGAATCGGGCAGCCGGGCGGAAAGCTGGACATCTACATGGGCAAGCTCAAAGCCGAGGGCGAACCCACGTGCCGGTTCGAGATGCCGAGCGACTTCATCTACGGCTTCTTCGGCTACCGCAACAACAAATGGGCCTCGGACGTGTGGGTGGCGCGGCTCGCGTATGAGCGGGATTGACCCGCCTTGTCGAGAACCGTGTCGAAGCGTCGCGCATTGCACAAAACCGACGCCGTCCTGACGGTTTTGCGCTATCATGACGCTACCGGACATGCGATTGGCGCAACTTTCATAGACCAATCGCCCCGAAATGGCTATCCTGGCGAGCACATTCCGGAAAGGAGGGCTCCCGTGAACAGTCGGCGGCACCGCACGAAACGCCGTACCCGACACCTCGCCCCGCTGGCCGGGGCGCTGCTGATGGCCCTTGTCACGCCGGCGACGGCCGGCGCGCCGTGGCAGGCGCGCCTGGTTCCGGCCGCGCTGAACAAGGACCGCACCGTCCACCTCGTGGCGGGGCATACGCAACCGGTCATCCTGATGCTCCAGGCATCGGACGAAGAGCGTCAGAAGCGTGGCGAGCACGATGTGGACATCGTCCTGACCCTGCCGGCCAGCCTGCGCCTCGTGGATCAGGGCGGCCAATTCCCGCCCCGTGCAGAATGGACCCGTGCGCCGGACGGCAAACGCACCGTCTATTCCCTGGCGTACAAGGTTCCGAACTCGCGGCTCTGCCCGGGAAACCCCGGCAGCCGGCTCGGTTCCGTATGGCAGAGTCAGGCGCTCTATCTCGCCGCGCCCACGCGCTTGGCGGAAGGCGAGGCGGCCGCTCTCGAACTGCGCATCGAGGTGGACGGCTACAGCGCCCGCGAGAGCTATGAGGTGAAACTCCATCAGCCCGGCGCGCCGGGCGTGCAGACGAAGCTGACCCGCATCGGGCTGTGGAGCTACAATTTCACGCGGTCCGGCAAGGCGGCGAGCGAGGGGTTGGCGGCCCTGCTGCAGCACGCGGGCGTGCGGCATACGCAGTCGGGCAGCGGCGCCCTGTTGCCCCATCTGCGCCAGCGCGGCATCGTGCACGGTTCGACCACGCATCACGGCGAGTTCCAGGATCCGGCCATCCCCGACCTGCGCCCCAGCGGCAAGGCCAGGGACCACGATTTCCCCTGCCCGGTATCCGCGGTCGAGACCTATGCCGGCGACCCGACGAAGACGCCGGGCGTTGCCGCCCTGGTCGAAGGGGCGCGGAAGCGCGACGGCATCGCCACGTTCGATTACGAGCCGATGATCAGCTGCGGCTGCGGCTTCTCACCGCGCTCGCTGGCGCGGTTCAAGCAGGTCGCCGGCCTGACGGACGCGCAACTCGAACGCTGGCGGCAGGCCGTCCAGGAACACGGCAAGAAGATTTGCGCGATCGAAGACCCGCCCCTGGCGACGTGGTACCGCCAGTGGGTCGCCTTCCGCACCGACACGACGGCCGCCTATGTGCGGCTCATCGCCGACGGGTTCCACCGGCTCCTGCCCGAGGGGCGCCTGGAACTGACGCCCAATGCCGGCTACGGCCGGGACGGCGTGACGGCCCTGGCCTGCGGCTACGACGCCACGGAAATGGCGCGGTACGTGGACGCGATCCTGCCGCAAATCTACAAAGGCTACGGCGCCGCCGAGGCCAAGGCCGCGATCAGCATGGTGCGCGGCTGGCGCGCCGAGCTCGACGCCAAGCAGGCGCGCGCCGAGTTGCACCCCATTCTGCTCGTGCGCTATGCGGGCGCCAGCGTGCGGAACTCGCCCGCCTATCTGCACCTGCAAATCCTGGGCGCGGTCGCCGAAGGGGCGCAGGGCGTGCTGTTCTTCTACCCCGACCTGATGGATGCGCCATACTGGCTGCAGTTGGCCGAGACGACGCGCATCCTGGACCGGTACGAACGGTTCTATCACGAAGGCCAACGGGTAACCGAGCTGTTCCGGCCGCGCCCCGCCATGCTCGAAGGCGTGACGGAGATTGGAGTTGGTGGGCTCAAGCTCTCGGTGCAGAATCCGAACTGGCATGTCACGGCGCACCGGATGGACGATCGCATCCTGTTGACGCTCTTCAATCTGCAGTCGGGCAACGACGGCGTGTTCAGCCTCGAAGGACCGCCGGGCTGGACCGTCTCGGACTCGGCCGGGGTCGAGCCCCGCGGATCGGACTGGCTCGTCGCGCCGCGGAGCGCGGGCTTCGTCACGCTTCGGCGCTGATGCGCCGCGGACGCGCAGACCGGTTGAGTTCAGCCAAAAAAACGGACTTTCTTTCGGTTGCGTTTCGGGGGGGGGATAGGCTGTGCTGCGTGCTGGAGGCGATGTATCTGGCTGATGCCAATTCCTCCAGACGCCCGCCCGCCGCGGGCGGGCGCTCGGAAAGCTCAAAGCGGGAGGCGCCGGCAATGCAAAAGGCGTTGGCGACTTCGTTCCTGGCACCCATGATCCTGGCGCGC
>JAFGHX010000061.1 GCA_016929905.1 Kiritimatiellia bacterium | reverse complement strand
ATGCCTGCTCGCCGCACACCCCGCACGCGCGCAGAAGGAATCCGGCGGATCCAAGAAGAAGCCGACAGAGCCGCCCGTCTTTCTTATCCGATCGACCGATCGACCGATCTCCGTCAACGGAATCCTCACCGAGTGGGCGGGGTCCGAACGGCTGAACCTGGCGGCCAAGCGCCGCGTGAACGGCATCCGGCACGCCGCGGTCGTGATGGCCGCTTGGGATTGGGAGAAGCTCTACGTGGCCATCGACGTGCGGGACACGCAATTGAACGCGCTGGAAGTGGAGAACGACCGGGAAGCCTGGCGCGACGACTGCGTGGAATTCTATTGGGGGCTCAACACGAACGCGCCGGACCGCAACCTGTCCGAGAACGAATACCACGTCGTGGCCAGCGTGAACGGGACCATCGGCACCTATCGCGGCTCGCGGCGTACGGCGAACGGAGAGTACCAGCAGGATCCCTCGTGGAATCCGGATGTCCTTGTCGGCGTGCAGCTGAACGGCACGTTGAACGACAACACCGACGTCGACGAGGGGTACACGATCGAGCTGGCGGTGAACTGGGCGGATATGGGCCACGTCCCGCGCCCGTGGGAGTATCTCATCGCGGACATCGGCATCAGTGACCGCAACGCCCCGGACGTCCTGGACGGCCAGGTTCAGAGCTACGACTGGTGCGGGGTCCGCCCGTACGCACAGCCCAGCCAATGGGGCCTCGTGCGGATCGGCGGGAGACCGGCAGGCCCGCGCCCCGCATGGCACGCCGAAGCCACGGACAAGGCCCGAATTCCCCTGGCGGCCATCGCCGTAGGGGGCGCCGTTCTCATGCTGGCCGCCGCACTCGCGGCCGGGCTGCTGATGCGCCGGCGCCGCAAGCGGCCCACCGGCGAAGCGGCACAACCCGCCGAAGCCGGCGACCGGGTCTGCCTCGAGTCGGCGCCGGGCGGCCCGCCGCCGGCAGAGCCGGCCGCTCCTGCCGACCGAGGCGAACGCATCGTCGAACGGGTCGTGGCGATCATCCGGGAAGAGTACGGGACGGAACTGTCCACCGGCGACGTGGCCCAACGCCTGTCGCTGTCCGAACGGCAACTGCAGCGCGTGGTTCAGCGCGAAACCGGCAAGCGGTTCCGCGAGCTGCTCAACGAGCAGCGCCTGACCCGCGCGCGGGAACTGCTCAAGGAAACGGAACTGACCATCACGCAGATCTGCTTCAAGGTCGGTTACGGCGAGCACGCCTATTTCTCGCGCCTGTTCAAGAAGCAGTTCGGCCTCTCCCCCTCCGACTATCGCAACAAGGCGCGCGCCGGGGCCGACACGACCGCGGATGCCTCCCCTGCCCCGCTGACTGAAGCATCATAGGGGCCAGACCGTTCAACCTTGTCCCTCCGTCGTCCCGAGGCGCGTAGCGCGCTCGGGACTATGGCGGGCAAGCATGAACCTTGTCGAAGCGTCGCGCATTGTACAAAGCCGACTCCGTCCCGACGGTTTTACGCTATCATCACGCTGACGGCTACTTGCCGTCCGATATGTCCGCGGGGACGGCTGAAGAAATCGAAGAAGAGCTGCGTTTGACGTATGTGACAATGACGCGAGCTCGCGACTTCTTGGATATCACATGGCCGGGCGCGCTGCCGAAAATGGTGCTCGAAAAGGGCGACAGGCAAACAACCGGGATTTGATTGTGCGGATGTTCCGGCCAGGGAATTGAACAGGGCAAATATTCTGCCTGTCACCAATCCCCGCCGCCACGTGTCCCCAAGCCCCCCCCGGACGAAACCAGGAATGGCGGTGATGCGTTTGGACAACACCGAGACTTCCCGGCCGGTCGCGTCCAGGACGGCGGCCCGCAATTCATAGACGCCCGGCAGAACTGCGGAAGCGTCAAGGGTATAGCGCGCCGCAGCAGCGTCGCCCAGCGGCGCCTTGCTCTGGGCCACCGTGCGGCCGCCGCCGACCAGCGCCAGCGCGAGTTGGTAGCCGTCGTTGCGCGAAAAGCCCAGTCCGGAGACACCCACCGGGAACGCCGGGCATGGCAAGAGCAGGGCGGAGGACGCCGTAATGCTTTCCAAGACCGGCTCTTTGCCCTTGACCAGTTCGATCCGGTCAAAATCCAGTTGCAGCCGCGTGCCGTGGCGATATTTTTTTTCGCAAACCACGAAATAGACTTGGCGCAGGCTTTTCCAGAGTTCGGCCGCCGGGCGTCCGGAACGCATGATCAGGTCGGAAATGGAAATGCGCAGGGTGCGCCATTCGCGCTGGAGGTCGCCGAAGTCGAGCATCGTATGGCCCTTGAACCCGGCACTCCCGCCCTCGTGGCTTGTGATGTCCACGAGGATGGGCGTGTGGTCGTCGGCCACCTCGTCGCGGTTCGAGTCTATGCGGTAGCGAAACACCAGGTAATCGAAATCCGCGAGCGGCACTTCGTTTGGGGCGAACTTCCGAGCGGTGCCTGGCCAGTTCACGAGATGCCTGCCGTCTGTCTTGCCATGGCCGTCTCGGGTATGATCAACGTTCACGGTCATCCGCAGGGCCGGGTGCGCGTCGCTGGCGATGACGTTGACCTTGGCCTCGGCTTCCGCGGCACGCCAGGCGGAGAAATCCTCGCCGAGGTCGCGGCGCTCGAGCAGGCCCTGCTTCTCGGCTTCGGCGAGCCGGTCCGGCGCGGCCGGCGGCGTCCGGGTGGTATCGGCCAGGACGGATGGACTGGGCCCGCGCCGGGCGGCGGGATGGCGCAGCAGTTCCTCGGTCAGCCGGGCCATGCGCCAGCGCAAGGCGGTAAATTCGTAATCGTCGAAGGTATGTGGCGGTGCGTATAAGGGCACGGCCGGAACGAGGTCCCAGATTTCCTGCACCAGTTCCCGGGCCTGGCCTGCGAGGGCGCGGCAGGCGGGGTTCGCGCTGTATTCGCGGTCATAGGCCGCCTGCTGCAGGGTGTAGAGGTAGCGCAAGTCATCGCGTCCTTCGCGGAGTAATTCCCAGTTCAGGGCTGGAATGAACTCGCCCTGTTCGTCAATGCGGTGACCGCAGCCGGACTGTCCGGCGAGGTAATCGAAAGGATCTTTGCTCGCCTGCCAGCGCCAGTGATAGGGAATGAGCACGGTGTAGCCGCTCTTCCAGAAGCCGAAGCCGTAGGTCATGCGGCCGCCCTTCAGCCGGACGTTGAGGTCCTTGACTTCCGAGACGACTTTGTTCGGATAGCACCAATACTCGTAGCGCGGATCGGTCGTCGCCTTGGCGTAGGGTATGCTGAACGGTTGGCTGCACCAGACGTCCAACGCGTCGGCCTGGCGGTAAATGTCGGCGTCGGCGGCCGTGGGGTCCTTGGTCGTCCAAGTGCGCAACCCGGCGGCGCGTATCGCGGCATAGACCTTGGCCGCGAACGGCGCGGACGTGGCGTCCACCTCGTCCATGGGCAAGCAGATAAGCTCCGGGTAGCCCTTGGCGGCATAGTGGGCGCGAAAACCACGGTACGCCTGCTCGATGTCCCGGTACATGGCGTCACCTTGCGGCACCTTGTTCACCTTCCAGTGGGGGCCTTTCTTCCCGTCAGGCACATGGTGGCGGTAGAAACCGCCGAAGCCGCTGGACACGGGAATCGGTCCCTGAAAGCCCAGGTCCAGCATCATGGCCAGTTCCTCTTCCGCATACACCCGGACTGTCCAGGAACCGTCAGCCCGCCGTTTTTCGACCAGGCCGAAAACCGGGAACATATCGAGGCCGTAGGCGCGCATTTCCGCCTGCTCATTGCGAACAGCCTGGTCCCTCAACTCTTTTGGCACGTGACCGAGCGCCGGGCCGAAGCCGGGGTGGTACGCGGAATACTTCTTGCGAGGATCGCTCGACAGCCTGAACGACCCGACCCGCAGGGTCAGTGGCAGGACCGTTTCAGCGCCGGGCGCGGTGGCGATGGTGAAGGCGCCGCGATACAGGCCGGGCCGGGCTTGCTCCGGCACGCGCATGCGCAGCCAGAACCGGCGGCATTCGCCGCGCGGGATGTCAACCGTATCGACCTTCTCCAGCAGTTCCGGCATGCGCCGCCAGGCGCCCTTGCTGCTGTAATCCGGGTAGCGGATGTTCCATTCGGTCACCAGGCGCAGATCGAGATGCTCGAGGGCGAGGGCGGCCTCCGGGCTGCGCAGTTCGGAAACGCTGACCCTCACGTCCGGCAGGTCCCGCAGTGCATACAGGGCGAACGTCGCCGGCTCGTACTCGCCGGGCGCGGCGAACGCCGCCAGCCCCTCGGTGCGTTCCTCGGCGCGGGGCACGGACACGGCGTAGAGCGGCTGCGTGATCGGCCGCGTGAAGACCACGAAGCCGCGATCCTGTTCCGCCGCGGTGGGCGTGGGCGGCGGCGTCTCCTCGCGGTACGGCTGTTCCTTCATGCCCTCCGGCACCGGCGGCTGGGCGCGGGGCTTGCGGAACCGCGGCGCTTCGGCCGTCGCCGCGTTGACGTGGGCGGCCAGCAGCGCGCCGACCAGGAGCGCGAGGTTGCGGGTTCGGCGGTTCGTGCGGTGTCGCGGTCTATTCACGGGGACCTCCTATCGGGGTTCTCGAATAGGATAAGGAACTTCCTTTTCCACGTGCCTGAACTATACCCTGCCTAGTTCCGGAACGTACGGGTGAGCATAGCGCCTTCGGGGGCGACTTGGTCTATGAAAGCTGCGCCAATCGCATGTCCGGGAGCGTCATGATAGCACAAAACCGTCAGGACGGCGTCGGTCTTGTGCAATGCGCGACGCTTCGACAAGGTTCTCGACAATCATGGTCTGGGGCCAGCCGCACTGGGACCCGAATGACTGGCACGAAAACTACAGGGCATGCCAAACGGATACCTGATAGAAGTCTGCCTGAACCTCGAGACCTGGGGGGATGTCAGCGGAGATCTCACGATCCGCGACTACCGGATCGCATCGAGCTTCCTGACGCCTTGCCCCGCTGAAGCGCCGGCGCCGCCGGCAGGCCTGCGTATCGTCCCTGCCGGCGTGAAGTGGCCCGCGGGCCTTGGTTTCCGGTTGCCTGCGGGCGGGGGCGCTACGGCTCGCTGCCGCTTCCCCCAGTCGAATCGCGCGCACTGTCTCACATCTCGACGAGCAAGGGCCCAAAACGATTCCGCGAAGAAGCCGCCCGCGAGTTGGCCCCGATTCGGGACGACAACGCCGCCCCCCATCCAGGTGACGGATTCCTGCACGGGGCGAGGCTTGACCTGATATTGAAGCGACAGATTTCGTGTGCTACCCTATTGTGCCGTTCGGAAATTCGAGATCGATATCAAGCGGAGAAACGACGATGACAGGCGGCAAGCGCATATCGAGGCGTCCGGCGCGTCCGGCGCTGATTCTGTTCGTATGCCTGCTCGCCGCACACCCCGCACGCGCGCAGAAGGAATCCGGCGGATCCAAGAAGAAGCCGACAGAGCCGCCCGTCTTTCTTAT
>JAFGHX010000060.1 GCA_016929905.1 Kiritimatiellia bacterium | reverse complement strand
GGGGGGGAAGAGCCGAGCCGCCGTCGCCCTGCGGGCTATGGCGAGCCAGGGACGGCTCTTCTACTATGGGCGACACGGCCCCAGACAAAGTTTCCACCTCGTCATATCCGGTGCCGAATGAACCGTTGTGGGGCTGATCCGCGGCAAGCACAGAGCCCAAACGCGGACGAGTTGAGGGAACCCTCACGTGGCGCCCAGGCGGGCCAGCGCCTCGGTGGTCTCCCGAAGCTCGGTGACGTCTTCGAGACAGACCAACAGCCTGGGCGCGCCTGCCGTATGCAGGACCGCCGTGGTGACTCGCAGGTGAACCGTCTTCCCGCCCTCGCCCCGCGCAACGGGGAGCGAGACAGGCTCCCGGTACCGGCCGGCGCCCGTCTCGAACGTTTCGGCGACGACGCGGCGCAGCACGCAGTCCCGGCAGAAGGCGCCGTAGCCGCAACCGCCCTCGCCGTTGTCGGCGTTCAGGCAGCGGAACGCCTCGCCGCCGCGCAGGCCGAGCACGTCTTCCTCCGGCCGGTCGGCAAGTTCCACCGCGGCACGGTTCGCCTTCAGAATGACTCTGTCCTCATCGAGGATCAGCATGGGAAGGGGCGCGTGGTCGAAGACGGCGGTCAATTCCGCCTGGCTGCGCTGAAGCACTTCCTCGGCCCGCTTCCGCCAGGCTTCCGCCTCCTCCAACTCCTCCACGCGCCGGCGCAGCATCTCGTACTGGGACAACACCGCCGCTGAGCTGTTGTCGGGCTTCTTCACGCGCTGTCCTGTTGCGCCACCCCGCAACCGGGCCCATCCCGGCCGCCGGCCATTTCTCAACCCTTCCTCATCTCCGGGGGCAGCATCTCGGGGGTGAGGGTCCCGCCCGCGGCCTGGGCCGAGGCACGCAGAACGGTTCGCTCCAATTCCGCGATATTGCCGGGCCACGCGTACTGCTGGAAGATGTGCGTCACCTGCGGATCGAGTCTGGGCGGGTCCGTATCGTCCGCCAGATCCCGGCGCAGAACCAGATCCACAAGGGGCAGGATGTCTTCACGCCGTTCACGCAACGGCTTGATTTCGATGGCGATCCCACTGAGCCCCACGTACAGGTCCCGGTCGAACTTCCCGCTCTGCACCAGCTGGGCCAGCGGCCGGCTCGTTCCGCCCAGCAGCCGGACGTCGGCCTCCAGCGCGTCCTTGCCGCCGACCTGCCTGAACTGCTTGTCCTTCAACAGAACGCGCAGCCTGGCCTGCGTCTCCGGCGGCAGGCTGTCGACATCGTCCAGGAACAAGGTCCCGCCGATGCAGGATTGCACCAGCCCCTTCTTGTTCGACACGGCGCCCTTGAAGGCGCCTTTCAGGTGGCCGAACAACTCCGAATCGATGAGCTCCTCGTGAAACTCCAGGCAGTTCGCGATCAGGAACGTATTGCCGCGCCGCGAGCTGTGCTGATGAACCGCCTCCGCAATCAGGTGCTTCTCCGTCCCCGGCTCGCCGTGGATCAACACGCCGATGTCGGTCGGCGCGACGCGCTCGATCATCTCACACACGTGCCGCATGGCCGGGCTCTCGGCCACGATATTGTCGAACTTGCCGGCCAGCCCCAGTTGAACGGGCGTGTCCATTCCGAGCGTTTCGTTGTATTCCATCACGCTCTGAACGGTCAACAGGAGCTGGTCCACCTTCAGCGGTTTTCCGACGTAGTTGACCGCGCCCGGCGTAGCGGTCGTCACGGCTGTCTTGGGCGAATCGGCCGGGACCAGCGCAATGCACGAGACGGTCGGGCACTCCTGCCGCACTTGCTCGATGAAGGCTTCGCCCCGCTCCACGTCGGCGGCGATGTCGGTAATCAGAATCTGCACGTCGTCGCTCTTGATCAGTTTGATGGCGCCGGCCATGTCGGTGGCGGACTCCACGTCGTAGCCTTCCGCCTTCAGCAGCGTCATCAGAATGGAAAGCGTCTTCTCGCTATCGGCCAGCAGCAATATCTCAGGCATCGCCACACCCCGTTCCGAGCAGCCGGGGCCGCCGACCCCTTCCCGGCGGCCACGATTCCCGCGTTTTTCAACATACCGCGCACCGTCAAAAATGTATAGCACAAAAACAGCCCGCCACGCCTTTCCGCCGCGCGCGAAGCGTACACCGGGCGAGTGAACCCGGCCGCCCGGTGCGCTTGTTCTTGACGGCGGCCCGAACATGTCTAGAATCTCCTGTGATGGCTAACACCAAGCTCCAGGTTGTCTGTATTGCGGGCGGCAAAGGCGGGGTCGGCAAGACCGTCGTAGCGGCCAATCTGGCCGCCGCTCTGGCGCAGGCCGGCAACCGCACGATCGCGGTCGACGTCGATCTGGGCGGGGCAAACCTGCACACGATCCTCGGCGTCACGCGTACGACCAAGGGGGTCGGCGACTTCGTCTACGCCGGCCGCGGCAAGGATCTGGCCGATTTCGCGGTGGACACGGGCATCAAGAACCTCTCCCTGATCTCCGGCAACGGCTTCATCCCGGGCATCGCGAACCTGGAATACCAGCGCAAGATGCGCCTCATTCGCGCGCTGATCAACCTGGAATACGACTACGCCATCGTGGATCTCGGCGCGGGCACGAGTTATAACGTGATCGACTTCTTCTCGATCACGCGCTCCGCAATCGTCGTCACGCTGCCGGAACCCACGGCCATTCTCAACGCCTATGAGTTTCTCAAGAATGTCGTGTTCCGCATCTTCAGCCGCCGGTTCAGCAAGAATACGCGCGTGCAGCAGACCATCAACGAGTTCAAGACCTCGACCGAGAAGTCGGCCGGCAGCACGATCCAGGCCCTCGCCCAGAGCGTTGGCAAGGTGGACCCGGAGGCGGAAAAGCAGATCCACAAGATCGTGGGGACGTTCAACCCGGGCCTGATCATCAACATGAGCACGGCCGAACAGTGGAACGTCGCGGGCAACCTGATTGACATCTGCAAGAACTTCCTGGACGTGAAGCTGGCCTATCTCGGATCGGTGCCCTATGACGAACTCGTGCAGAAATCGTGCCTGCGCATGAAGCCGTTCCTGTTGACCTCGCCCGATACGGCGCCCGGCCGCGCCATCCAGACGATCGCCCGGAAATGCACCCGGCAGAGCTGGATGGATTCCGAATATGTCGCCGAGCTGACCACGGAGGCAGACGCCATCGGCGAACCCGCCGACACCCAGGCGGCCGGCGCGGAACGGCCCACCATCGGCAGCGCGCTGGCAGGCCGCTCCGACAAGGAACTCGGCGACCTGCTCGCCTCGTTCCTCTCCGCCAGTTCCACCCTCCTGCGCCGCGAAGCCGCCTCGGCAACGGCCGAACCCGAGCCGCCGCCGGCCGAACGGCCGAAGGCGGAACCGCCGCCGGCTGCGCCGGAAGCCGAAGCGAAGACGAAAGCCGCCGCCGTCCAGCCGGCGGCAAAGCCCGAACCCGTCGCCAAGAAAACAGCGCCCACACCCCCCGCGGCCGCCGCAAAGGAACCGCCGGCGGCGAAGAAGCCTGCTGTAGCCGAAAAGGCGCCGGCGGCGAAGAAACCGCCGCCGGCCGAGAAACCGCCGCCGGCCGAGAAGCCGGCCGCGGCGCAGAAGCCGGCTGCGGTCGAAGCGGCGGGCCTCAAGCCCAAACCGCCGGCTGCCGCGGCGCCCCGGCAAGAGCCCGCTCACACGCCGACCCGCTCGAAGTTGCCCGAGATTGCGACTGAACCGACGGCGCCGAGTGAGATCCCGGCAAAGGAAGAGGTGGAGATTCCGCTGGATGAAGAAGAGCCGGAAGCCAGCCTTCTGCCGGGCGTGAATCTGTTCTTCGAGCCGCGCACGCCGCCCGAAGCGAGGATCCCGTTCTTCGCCGCTCTGCCGGAGGCCGGTGAGGCAAAACCCGCGGCGCGAAGCTTCCTGGACGAAAAACTCGAGGCGCGGCTGCTCAGCCTGCTGGACCAGATCGAAAAGGACGCGCGCGCCGACAGTGTCGGCATCACGCTGAAGCTGTTGGCCGACAAGCTGCCGACCGATCCGAAGATCGGGCGAAGCTGGAACAACGTCGGGCTGGGCTTCGTGGAGAACCATCTGTTGCCCTTCGCCGAGCAGGCCTTCTCGCGAGCCATGGCCTGCCTGCCCGGCAACCCCATCGTCAGCAGCAACTGGGTGGCCAGCCAGGTCCTGACCCGGGCCAGCGGCGGGCTGGCCGACCTGTTCGCCGCGGAACTGGAGAAGGCGCCGGACAACGGCTATCTCTGGTTCAACCTGGGCGTGCTTCAGATCAAGTTGAACCGGTTCGACCAGGCGACCGAATCGTTCGTGAAGGCGCGCGAGCTGATGGGCGCGGCAGGCCCGCATTACCTGCGTCTGCTCGAAGGGTATTGCCTGTACCGCAAGCGGGCCTACGACGCGGCACTCGGCGTCTTCCACGAGATCGTCGTGCAAGGGAACAAGAACGTGGAGCACGCCCTGTTCAACTGCGGGCTGTGCCAATTGGTCATGGAGCAGAACGAACAGGCCGTGGAGACCTTCACGCGCGCTACCTACTACTGGTCCGACGACGCCGAGGCCATCGCCGCGCGCGGCCTGGCGAAATGGCGGGCCGGCGACGCCGAGAGCGCGATCAAGGACCTGACCCGCGCGGTTCGGCTCGACCCGGGCAACCTGCCCTTCCGGCAGGCGCGCGGCGCCATTTGTTTCGAGGCCGGGCGGCTGGATATCGCGGTCAAGGATGTGGAACGAATCGCCCAACTGGTGCCGACCAACGAGACCTTCCAGCGGCTGCTCGGCGAGATCCGCGCCAAACTCGCCTGAGTGTCACGCCCGCGTGCCGGGCGCCAACCGGACTCTCTCCCAACTTGCTCGAGAACTCACTCGCGCACCTGCTCGATAGGTTCTCGAGCACGTTTCAGACGTACTGCCGGATGTGGGCGCGGATGAAATCGAACACTTCCCGGTTCAGGGCGCGATCCAGGTTCTCGCCTTCCTTCTTCTCGTCCTTGCGGATTTCGTCGCGAAGCACACTCACGAGATCCTGAATCGACGCCTTCTTTACCTCGCCTATCTCGCGGCGGTAGGCGGCCCTGGATGCCTTGCCGTAGGCGTCGAGCTTGTCTTTGTACTCCGCATCCAGGAAGTCAATGAACGGTTTCTCCAGCGCGGCCTTCACCGTCTCTTCGCCGTAGGCTTCGGCGAACGGGCGTTGGATGCTGCCGTAGACGAAATCGAGGTCTTCCCGCAACCGCGTGTCTTTGATGGACAGCGTCCGGTACTCCTCCCGCTCGGCCTTGCGCCGGCACTTGGAGGACACGAGCTTGCGCAGCTGCGTGCCATGCCCGTCGTGCGGCAACACTTCGGCGGGCGGGTGGTCCTCTTCGATCATGCGCATGTAGGCCGTCATGGTCTGGCTGGTCATCCCGAACCCGATCTGTGGCGTGTACAGGTACTGCTCGCCCAGCATGTCGTACAACTCGAAAGCCGTGGGCCGGTCGAGCGGGTTCGGCCGCATGCACTCCTGCACGATCTGCGACAGCTTCTTCGGCACGTCGACGCAGAGTTCGTGAAGCGGCACGAGCCGCCCGACGTCCACGTCCTTGCGGTAGTCGAACGGGCGCTGCGTGTCGTAGTGCTCCGCGGCGAGCGCGTTGATGCCGAGCAGCCCTTCCCGGATCGCGGCGCCCAGGCTGAAGACGTCGGCTTTGCAGTAGCCTTCCTTCTCGATGGCGCGCGGGTCCCGGATCACCTCAGGCGCGATGAACGCGGGGTTGCCGATCAGGATCCCGTCATACATGTCGTTGGCGCTGCCCCAGTCCAGAAGCATCGGCGCGCCGGAGGCCGTATGAATGATGATGTTCGTGGAACTCAGGTCCCGGTGGCTGATCATTCGTTCGTGGCCGTGCGCCTGGAGCAGGATCCTGGAAATGCGATGGAACACGAAAGCCGACAGCTCGAACGGGATCAACTGCCCGCACTCGATGTGGTTCTGGTTCAGGCTGTGATAGGTCTCGCCCCGAATGAACGGGAAGACGAGATACAGCGAGCCGTCCGGCATCTCGCCGAACTCCTCGATGCCCACCACGTGCGGGTTGCTCCCGATCAGCGCGGTGATCTCCGCTTCGCCCTCCAGGATCTTCTGCAGCTCCGACCGCCCGCGCCGCTCGGCCAGGATCGGGCTGTTCTTGGAAATGACCTTGATGGCTTTCGGGATCGGGCTCGGCGCCTTCGGATTGTGGGCCAGATAGACCGCGCCTACGCCACCCTCTCCAAGCTTCCGGTCAATCACGTAGGAGATGCGGCTCGGAATCGTCTTCCCGGGCCCCAGCTTCATCAGTTTCGGGACGATCCGGATCTTCTTCGCGGGCGGCCGGGTGTGCACGACATGTCGCCGGCTCTCTACCGCCCGCTCTCTCCAGCTTCTCGAGGCCATCAGCCACCACTAGCAGGGCCGGCCCGTATGCCGGCCGTCGCGTTTTTCGATGGAACGTCGCACATGACGGCTTTCGCCGACAAAATGTATATAGTATAGTCGAACGTTTCCACTTTGCCAGCCTTTTCCGCAGCGCCGCAAAATGGATTGGTCCAAGAAGGTTTTCGGGTATAGTGGGGGAGAAAGTCGGCGAGAAAGATCATGCTCGACCGAACGGATCTGCAACGCATTCTGCACGCGATCGACGGGCACGGGTATCCCGCCTACAGGGATATCCGCGGGTCGTACCGTTTCGCCGATTTCACGCTGTTTGTCGACCACGTGCAGGGCGACCCGTTCGCCGCGCCAAGCCGGCTGCGCGTTCGCGTCCCCATGCCAACCGCCGGGTTTCCGCGGGAGATGTGGGCATCGCGGATCCGGTGCACGGCGCTGCGCGATTTCCTCGCGCGCGCCTTTGCCCGGGCATGCCGGGCCGCCAGCGACCGGCTGGGCTCCGGCAAGAGCGGGCTGCTGGCGATGGATGTGCCGGGCCAGGAAATCCTCGAACGTTCCTCGATCGCGATCGAACCCGATTGGGTGGAGGCCCGATTCGTGGCGGGGCTGCCTGCGCGCGGGCGGCGGGTGCTGGGCCGCGAAGCGGCGGCCATGTTGTGCGACGGGCTGCCGCCGCTCGTCGCGGAGACCCTGTGCCACCGCCGGCTGGACGCCGGCCGCCTGCACGCGCACCTCCGCACGGCGGAAGACGCGGATGCGCTGCGGCGCCAGCTCCCCGAAGCGGGGCTGGCGGCGTTTGTCGCCGACGGCGCCATCCTGCCGCGCCGGTCGGGGGTGGACGACCGGCCGCTCCAGGGGCCCGGCGTCGTTCCGTTCCGCGGCCCGGACAGCCTGCGCGTGGAACTGGCGCTGCCGAACGCCGGCCGCGTCGCGGGCATGGGCATTCCGCGCGGCATCACGCTGATCGTGGGCGGCGGCTACCACGGCAAGAGCACGCTGCTGGCGGCGCTCGAGCGCGGCGTGTACGATCACGTGCCCGGTGACGGCCGCGAACGGGTCGTGACCGACCCGACCGCCGTCAAGATCCGCGCCGAAGACGGGCGCCGGATCGAGGGCGTCGATATCCGGCCGTTCATCCGCAACCTGCCGGACAACAGCGACACCCGCTTCTTCCGCACCGAGAACGCGAGCGGCAGCACGAGCCAGGCGGCCAACATCCTGGAGGCGCTCGAAGTCGGCGCCCGCGTGCTGCTGCTCGACGAAGACACGTGCGCCACCAATCTCATGATCCGCGACGCGCGCATGCAGGAACTGGTCGAGAAGGCCGGCGAACCCATCACGCCGCTGGTCGACCGCGTCCGGCAGCTCGCCGAACGCGACGGGGTGAGCGGCATCCTCGTCCTGGGCGGCAGCGGCGACTACTTCGACGTGGCCGACACCGTCATCCGGATGCACGCTTATCGCCCGCAGGACGTCACCGCGCGGGCCAAAGCCGTCGCCGAACAGCACCCCACCGGACGCCGCGTGGAAGACGCCGGCGAATGGCCGGCCGCTCGGACACGGCGCTACCCGCTCGCCGACAGCCTCGACCCGCGCAAAGGCCGGCGCGACGTCAGCATCCGGGCCCGCGCGCTGCGTGCCGTGCTCTACGGCACGGAGGAGATCGACGTCAGCTTCCTCGCCCAGCTCGTGGACGAAGGCCAGGTCCGCGCGATCGGCAAGGCGATCGAACTGGCCCGGCGCCGGTTCATGACCGGCGCCGGGCTCGACATGGCCGGCGTCGTCCATGCCGTCGCCGCCGAAACGGCCGAGAAGGGGCTGGATGCGCTTGACGACAGGCCGATCGGCGACTACGTTGCTTTCCGGCCCCATGAGCTGGCCGCCGCGCTGAACCGGCTGCGCACGCTGCGCGTGAAGGAGGGAGATGGACCATGAACCGTATGCGACTGCTCCTGCTGCATGCCTTGCTCCTGGCGGCGACCGCGGACCGCAACGCCGGCCGCGCGGACGAGGTCCATATGAAGGACGGGACGGTCCACAAGCCCGTCACCAACGTGCGCGAACTGGATTCCGTGCTCCTGTTCGAGAAGGGCGGCGAGACGCTCTCGATCGACAAGAGCAAGGTGGACAAGGCCGTCTCCGCCGGCGGTGCGCTGCTCTTCAAGAGCGAGAAGCTCACGGGCCGGAAAGTCAAGCTCGGCTCCGGCGAATCCGAGTATGTGTTCTACCGCAACGGCGCGGAACTGGCGCGCGCCGCCTGGGACGAGGACGGCGTCTTCATGGTCAGGCAGGGCCGCGTCCCCGACGGCATTTACACCCTCTACTACGACTCGGGCAAGCTGCAGGCCGAATTCCCGTTCAAACACGGGCAGCTCAACGGCCTGTGCCGGACCTACTTCGAGACCGGAAAGCTGGAGAAGGAAGCTTCCTTCCTCAGCGGCAAGGAGGAAGGCGTCAGCAAGTCCTACTACAAATCGGGCGAGCTGCAGGGCGAGGCCACGTTCCTGAACGGGCAGCGCGAGGGCACGACCAAGCTGTACTACCCGTCCGGCGCGCTGAAGGGGACCATGACGTTCGTCGCCGGGCAGGCGAACGGGATCACCAAGATGTACTACGAATCCGGCCAGCTCGAGATCGAGGTCGACTTCCGTGAGGGCCGGAAACACGGCCCGATGCGGAAGTACTTCGAGTCCGGTCAGCTCAGGCTGGAAGGCGCCTACAAGGACGGCGTCCTGGACGGGCCCGTGAAGACCTACAACGAATTCGGGAAACTCAAGAACGTCCAGGTCTTCGAGCAGGGCAAAATTCTGCGCGGCGAGTAACGCGGCCGACACGCCGGCACGGGCCGGGGACAAGGCGCCGCGCAATCGATTCCGTGCCAGAATGCGAATTCGGCCGTCTTCTTCGCGGAATGAGCGTGGCGGCGTTGACGGGGTATTGGGTGCGGCCGCGGCGGAAGTTGGCGAGCAGCCATTCGGTGGGTTGATCGTGGATGAGCCGGTCGAAGTGGCGGATGCCGTGCCGGCG
>JAFGHX010000059.1 GCA_016929905.1 Kiritimatiellia bacterium | reverse complement strand
CCCGCGCACAGCAGTGGGGGACGGGTTGGAAAACCCGTCCCACGGGGAGGAGGGCTGCAATCCGAATGTAGGATGGGCTTTCCAGCCCGTCCCGTGTGTTCCGGCTTGGCCGCCAATGCCTGGCGTTCAGTGTGGCAAGACGAGCCCGCGCACAGTGGGGGACGGGTTGGAAAACCCGTCCCACGGGGAGGAGGGCTGGAATCCGAATGTAGGACGGGCTTTCCAGCCCGTCCCGTGTGTTCCGGCTTGGCCGCCAATGCCTGGCGTTCAGTGTGGCAAGAGGAGCCCGCGCACAGCAGTGGGGGACGGGTTGGAAAACCCGTCCCACGGGGAGGAGGGCTGCAATCCGAATGTAGGACGGGCTTTCCAGCCCGTCCCGTGTGTTCCGGCTTGGCCGCCAATGCCTGGCGTTCAGTACGGGGGGGGGCAGCCGCCCGGCCCGCAACACCCAGCGGTCAGAGGTCGGAGGTCGGAAGTCAGCGGCCTTTCGACAAGCATGGCGTTCTGCCTGACCTCTGACTTCTCCCCCTGACCTCTCGGGCCCGGAAAATTTCTTGTTTTTCGTTGCAGTTTTCAAGGACGAAGCCACTAAATGCATCTGTCAATCGAACAGATACGCGAGTATTTGCGGGGCTTGGAGGCGGCTGGTTCGCTTGAGGGCCCGGACGGTGTTGCGTCCGGGGTGCGCGCGCATTTGGAAGCGTGCCCTCTGTGCCGGCGTGAGGCACGGGCCATCTGGCTGAGCGAAGGCGCGGAGGCGGCGCCGGGCGTTGGGCTCGGCGTGCCTCATTTTGCCGGCAGCGTTCTTGCCCGGTACAGCATGAGCCTGATGGGCGACGATCGGACGTTCGGCGCGCTGTTCGAAGACGACGAGCATGGCGCCGTCACGCTGCACCTGCTCCGGTGCGCACTGTGCGGCGAACGCAAGGCGCGGATTCAGATCGCCGTTGAACGTTGGCTGCCGGTTCTGGAGCGGATGGCAAGCCGGCCGCGCGGCCTCGCGGCCGTGCAAACGCTCGCCGCCTACCTGGCCTGTCGGGATACGGCATCATGGGATGCCCTGCCGCAGGCGGACGCCTCAGGCATGTCTGGCTCAGGGCCCCAGCCACGCGACGAACAGGCCGCGGACCACGCGCCTGCCGAGACTGGCGGTGCCCGGGCGGTCCCGGGCGAAGGTTTTGAATGGCGGTTGGATGATGATGTCGAGTTGGTGGCGGCCAGCGCGTGGGCGGAACCGGGCGTGCGTCGTCCGCTCATGGCGCCGGCCGACGCCGTGTTCTGTGTTGAAGGGCGCGACAGTCTGGGGTTCGTGTGGAATGCTGAGCCGGCGCATGCGGCTGCGCCTTGCCGTTGGCGCGTGTTCAGTGAGGGGCAGCCGGTCTTTTCGGCAACAACGTCCGCCTCCCGCCTCCTCCTTCCGCTCGCGCCGCTGTTGGCCGCCGCATCTGACCGGATCCTGGCGGATGACATCGTGAAACTGACGTGGCAGGTGAACGAGGGGCCACAAGCCGTGTTTTATCTCTGTTCTTCGTCCTTTCTTGACGTGTGTGCGGTAGTGGGCGACGCGCTTCGGCACTTGCGGGGGGCGCGGCCCGCCGTGTTTGCCGATTACGCCGCCGCCGAGGCGCTGCTTCTGGCCGGCGCACACGGCTCCGCAGGCGAGGCCGAGGCGGCGCAACGCTGGATCTGCCATACCCCGGGCCCGGGCGATGAGGTGCTGGCGCACCTGATGCTCGGGCTGTACCCGCGAATCGCGCCGCTCTGTCGCGGCGTGCCCGCGGCGCCCGGCGCCCGTCTGCTCGCGCGGCTGGCTGACGCGCGAGTCCTGGGCACGGCCGTCTGAGCCCGTCAAAGCGGCCCGTCTACCGGGCCTGACCCGGCCGCGCTCGACCTGCGACGGTTGATTACGAGAACGATTGAGAGGGATGAATCTGCCTCTTCCGCAGTTGCTGTCGCGAAGGGGGGCGGGTATACTGCCGCGCAATCAGGCTTCGACGTGTGTCCGGCGGGCGGAGCCCCAAAATGGCAGGACGTCCGGCCCGGCTCACCGCGTGCTCGCCGGCGCGCGTCGCCACGCGCGTTCGCACGTTCCTCCTCTTTCTTGCCGCGGTTCGCCTGGTCGCCCTTGCGGGGCCGGAGCCGGTACACGTCTGGGTGATGCCCTCCCAGCCGCCGCTCGCCGCCCAGCCGGATCTCGCGGCCATCCGGGCGTTTGTCGCACGTTGGCGGCCGCTGCTCGCCAACTCCGAGTCCGAACTGGAGAGCAACCGCGAGTTCGCGCGCGATGTGCTCGGCCAGCATCTGCTGCTCGAGGAGCTTGCCCGCTCGCCGTGGCGGCGCCGTGTCCGGCTGCGGTACCTGTCGTGGGATGAAGCGTTGCCCCGGATCCGCGCCACCGCGCGCACCGCCGACGCACCCGACCTGGTCGAGATCGGCACAACCTGGCTGGCCAAGCTGGCGGCCGAGCGGCGCATTGCGCCTCTGTCCGACGGCGGTCCGGACCGATACGCCGCTCCGCTTCGCGCGCTGTCGACATACCGCGGCGCCGGCTACGGTGCGCTGCGCCAGCTCGATGTGCGGCTGCTGTTCTTCCGCCGCGATCTGGCGACGCCGGCCGGCGAGCCGGCATTCGACGCGGAGCCGTGGGCGGATCTCGCCGCGTTCGAGCAGAGCGTGACACGGCTGCAGGCCCGTCTGGCACGCAAGGAGATCGTGTCCCTGCGCGGCTTCTGCATTCCCGATCATGCGTTCGGTCTCCCGGCGGCCGGCCCGAATCTCTTTCACGACTACAGCCTGCTGGTCTGGGCGCACGGCGGCAGGATGTTCGATGTGGACACCCTGTTCGGACGCGCTTTTGAGATTCCGCGCGTCGTATTCGATTCGGACCCCGGCGCGAAACAGGCGCTCGCCCTGCTTTGCCGTATTCGCGGCGCGACGAGCTTTTCCGCCAAGAGCGAGGCCGAGCTCTGCGCAAAGTTCGTGCGCGGCCGGATCGGGGCCGTCGTCAGCGGATGCTGGCTGATCGCGTATCTGCGTGAGCAGTACGGCGAGGATTGGACGGCGTTTGCCGCGGCACGGCTGTTTCCCGGGGCGCGCGGCCCTGTGACCTTTCTGGGCGGGAGTCTGCTGGCCGCCACGCCGTCGGGCGTGGCGCGGCATGGGCCGGCGGAGTTGTCGCGTGTTGCCGCCTTCTTCACAACCGGGCCGGCGGCGGCCTGTTTGCCGCTGCCCGCCGCGCAGGGCGCCCTCACCCGGAAGCTGGCCGGCCTCCCCGCCTCCGCAGGCGCGGTGATCCACGCCGCGGTTGCCGCGCCCGACGTGCGCCGGTTCAGCTACCCGGCCAGCGCGCGGCTGGGCGCCATGGAACTGGACCTGTGCCGCGCGAAGTTCCCGTCGCTGCTGGAGACGGTGGCCGCCACGCCGGAGGCGGCCACCGCCCAACTGCATCAGATCGGAGGCGACCTGCGCGACGTCATCGAAGTGCGGTTCCAGCACCGCCTGCTCATGGCCTGCCTGGCGGTCATAGCCCTGCTGGTCTGCGCTGGCGTCACGGCCGGCTGGCTCGGCTGGCGCCGGCGCCGGATTCGTGTGGCGGAAATCATGCGCAGCCTGGCCCCCTGTGTCTGCCGGATCTCGACTGCCGGCACCAGCGGCGCCGGCAGCTACGGCACGGGTTTCTGCCTCGACGTGGCGGGACAGGCCTGCGTCGTAACGTGCGCGCATGTTCTCGCCGCCGTCCTTGGGCAGGACGGCGACGCGCCGCCCGGACTGGAGGGGCGAACCGTCTGCGCCTGGAACGACCGGGCGGCGACGGACATGACGGTGCGGTGGGCAACGCCGATGGCGGAGCGCGATGGCGTGCTCACGCTCGAACACGATGATTTCGCCGTCCTGTCGGGAACAGGGCCGGATGCCTTTCTCAGACCGCTCGGCGCCAGGCGGCGTGCGGCGGCCAACGGGCTGCCGGTCTTTCTTTTCGGCTACGAAACCGCGGCATCGAGCAAAGGCAGCATGATTTCCGGCCACGTCGTGGGCGGCATGGCGGCCAGGACCATCAAGTGCCACCTGCCCGGCGGCCGCATACTCGATTGCGCCCTGTCCGATCTGTACCAGGTCAGACTGGCCAGTCCGGTCTCCGGCGGATTGAGCGGAGCGCCCGTCGTCGACAGCCGGGGCCGGCTGATCGGGGTCTTCGTCGGCGGGCGCAAGGACGACATCCCGATCGGCATCGTGCTGCCAAGCGAGAAGCTCGCTCGCTTCTGCAAGGGCCGGCCGGCGCAGGAAACGAACGCGCCTGCATTTTCCTCCCACGAGGTGGGGGTAGGTGCCCATAGACAAGAGAAGTAGCCGACGTTCCGTCAACAGACCGGTCAGGGCAGTCCGACAGCCCTTCGAGAGGACAGTACGATGCACATTGGCAGCAGAGGTATCGCCGCCGTTCGAGTCACGTTCACGCTCGCAATCGGCCTGGCCGGTCTCGCCCTGTCCGGGAGCCCGGCACCGGCCGACGACGCGATCGGCTATTTGCAGAGCACGTCGAACCCGGCCGTTTTTCGGGAGCACACGCTCAGCAACGGGCTCGGCGGCACAGTCGAGTTGGCGCTCGTCAGGAGTTTCTGGGACCCGAACGCCAATCCGCCGGCCGACTATACCGGCCTGGTACAGCCCGGCGCACCGTACGCGCTGGATACGGCGAAAGTGCAGGTCAGCAATGTGTGGTACCGGTTGATGTCGGATTGCGGCAGCCGGCCCGGCGGCGCGGCGGACGGCTGCGAGGACGGGATCGGGGACGCGGCGTCGCTCTACGATCAGGGCATGGCCGTCATTTCATTGGTCGGCGCGGGCCAGACGAACAGCGCGCGGAAGATTCTCGATGCCTTCAAGCATACCGTCTTCGCCATGCTCGACAGCGACGCCACCGCCGAGCGGCACCCGCTCGGCCCGGTGAAGGACCAGGGCGAATACCTGGACGCGTTCCCGTCGGTGCTGCTCGGCGCCAGCTTCGACGTGTGGCGGGAGAACAGCACGCCGCAGGACGAGGCGTTCCAGGCGCACGAAGACAGGCGACTTCCCGCCTATCCGCGTCTGGCGCCGGGCCATGAATACGGCATCTGGATGAACGATCCGGTCTCTCCGACCTGGACCGGCGTGGACGACGCCGTGGATTCGCCGCGGGTATCGGAGATCACCGATCGAAACGACGCGGACGACCTCGCGGCGCCGCCCTACTACGAGAACGGACATTATCACCGCTTTCTCGCGCCCTACGCCCTGTTCGTGCAGTGGGCGAACTGCGACGAGCCCGTGACGGCGGGAACCGAGGGCGCTCAGAAACTGGACCCGGACAGGATCCTGCCCTACAGCGAACTCTGGCCTCGGCGCGAGTGGTCCATCAAGGATTACACGGCGGCCGTGGGCGATAACCTCTGGCTGGTCATCGCCGTGCTGCACTACACGCACGAAACGGGCGATGCGCAGTATCTCCCCGTGGCGTACCGCCTGATGGACACGATGGCGGACAACCTCCAGGATTTCAACGGCGGGATCCATTTCGGCTACTACGGCGCGCACGAAATCACCGCCACCGCCACGGAGCACTGTCTCGATTTCGCTTTCGCATGGCATTGGATCGACAAGCTCTATGACGGCGGGAACGGGCCCGTCGACCCCGAGCATTGGCTGCGGTACAAACGGGTCATGGACGGCACGGTCAACCTGACGCCCGGCGCCATCGCCGTCCTGGATATCACCGGCGGCGCAAACGGGGGCGACGATGACAGGGCGGTCGACGGCGCGGATCTCATGCTTCGGTTTCTGGCGATCCCGCACACCGTGCATCACGTCGCCGCCGATGCGGCCACACTCGACCTGCCCGCCGAATGCCGGGTTCTGATCTGTCCCGAGACGCCTTACCGCCACCTCGATGCCGCGCTGCGGCAGGCTATCCGCGCGTTCGCGGAAGCCGGCGGCTGCATCTTCGGGGCCGGCAACGCGGCGGTCGGCGCGGGTCAGACGGATAACCCGTTCGGCGTGGAGTTCGCCGAGACGCGCGAGATCGGCGGTACAACCGGCGGACGCCATCCCATCCGGCACGCCGGCCGCAATATGGTCATCAGCAAGCTCTACAAGGACGGGATCGACAACCCGTCCTCCAGCCTGGACTGGAACTTCAACGGGATACCCGACCCCGAGGAGACGGATACGGAACCCTCCGAAATCGATAACTGGGAGGAAGGGGCCGGCAATCTCTGGTTCGCCTACACCGCAATGGCGCCATACGACCACATCCTGCTCTGGTCTTACCCTGACTACAAACGGTCCCGGCTCACCTATTTCCTGGCGGATATCGGCGACGGACCTCACGCGCTCAACGGCGGGCACACACCCAATCCGCTGGCCGGCGAAGACCGAACGGCAAACGAAGGGAACAGCCTCACGGTCAAGCAGCTTGCGTGGGGCCCGACGGTGTATACCGCCAACGAGTGGGGGCATCTGTGCATGATGCGCGCGAAGGTGGATTTCCTCGGGACGGCCGGGCCCGGGGACCCCTACACCTACACGGACGAGTTGGAAACACTCTACTTCAACGAGCCGGGCGACGGCACCCACACCGGCCGCGTCGTCTACTTCGTCGGAAACATGTTCAGCTTCTTCTCCGACTGCATGCGCCACCGGGCGGTGGACGGCGTGACGTTCAGCCCGTATAAGGGCGCCTGTTTCAACGCGTTCTGGTCGCATGCCCAGCTTCTCGAAAACGCGTTGCAGTGGTTCTTCACCCCGGAGTTGGAGCCGGCATACACCGTGCGCGACCCGTACGGCACGCACGTCGTGTATTCCGAACATCAGGCCGGCGAAATGGGGCACTACTGCCCCATACACGGCCGGTTCGGGACGGGCGTCACCAGCGTGGATCTGGATTGGCAGACGGAGCCGCTGGCCGGCAACAAGTGCATCCGGGTGGAACGGACCGGCACATCGGACAGCACGGGCGGGTTCTGGCTGACCAAGAGCATCGATTTCGGCTCGAACGTCTGTATGACCGCCGGCCTGCATGAGGGCGGCTATGTGGGAAGCCTCTTGCCCGGAGTCACCAACCTCGCATTCTGGGCCCGGGCCGAACAGCCGTGCCGCGCGGAGTTCGGGTTCGGGATCCTGGACGAATCCGGGGAACGCGACAAGCAGGACTCCGCCCACGCCGGCCTGGAAGCGGATATCGGCACGAACTGGACGCAGATCTGCCTGGCCACGCACACCAACAACATGTCCTGTATCAACGGGGTCTTCTACGCGAGCCTTCGCGGCAACACAACCCTCTACATCGACGAAATCCGCTATCAGCCGGCGGTCTACGGCTACAACAACACCGATCCCAGGGATCGCCGGGTAATATACCGGGAAGGCCGGAATACGGAGGGGATCTGGTCCGGCTTCATGGGCGAACACAACGGCGCCGAGCTGAGCATCGACCGGCACTGCACGAACAACCCGCATTCGGGCGAGTACTGCCTGCGAATCGACCTGGGCTACTATGAATCGTGGGCCGGCGTCTGGGTGCAGGCGCTGGCTTACGATCCGAGCCTGAACCCGTGGCCCAGCGCGGGCAGTACGCTCAAGGGCGCAGACCTCACCGGCGCGACACGGCTGACATTCTGGGCCAGAGCCGACAGCACCTGGAACGGGTACGAGTTCGGATACGGATATGCGGATGCCGCCGATCCCGACTCCTCCTGCAAGCGGCTTTGGCCGGACTACTGGGACGATTGGACCGGCAGCGTCCCGCCGCCGATCAGCACGAACTGGCAGAAATATGAGATCGATCTCACCGGCCGGGACCTCGGCGACATCAAGGGGCTGTTCCTCGTCTCGATCGCCGGGTCGCCGGCAACGATCTATCTGGACGACGTCGTGTTCGAGCCGGTCGGGAACGGGCCGGTGCCCACCTACCAGGAAGACGTGGACGCGGGCAACTGCAGTCCTTACCTCTGGCGCAACAAGAACCTTGCCCACCTTGGGCTCACTCATTACCTGGAAAACGCGGTCTGGGCCGACAGCGACGACTACCTGCGCCTGCCGATCGGTTGCTGGGAACCCAGTACCGACAACGACGGCGACGGGTTGCCCGACGACATCTATTACGAGATGGATCAGCTTCTTGCCGGCACGAACGCGGCGCGCTGGCCGCCCCCCTCGGAATGGGCGCGCCGCAAGATGTTCATTCGCGGCCAGCTCGATTGGGTGAAAGTGGCCGACATGTGCACCTGGGGCGCCGTGTACTGGCTCGACAAGCCCGGCGCGACCTGCGCGGACACCTCCAACGCACTCGATCTCGTGCAGATGGCCGAAGACGTCTTCATGACCGACGTCGCCGCTTACTCCAACGGCGTGTGCGTCAAGCAGGTGCGGTCCATGGAGTACTGGGACATGGCCGACAACGACCTCGAAAACGTCGGCGACGATTTCGGCGAGTCCGTCTGGCCCGAGGGGATCGGCCAGCTCATTCACACCGCCTGCCTGGCCGGCCGCTACGATATCGCGACGAACCACATCGCGCAGATGGAGCAGGTCGTCTACGCCTTCGGCGAGGGCAAGGCGGGCTATCCCTACGCGTGGCCGTGCAACATGATCACCGATATCGCCGGCCCGGGCTGGGGCGACGATCAGGAACGGACGGATTCCCTGTCCATCGCGGCGACGACCTGGATGCATCTCGGCCGGAACGTCGTCAACTGCTACGCCAATGCGCGGATCGGTAAGCACGCGTTCGTCGTCGAGTCGCCCTGCGGCAGCCCGGTTCCGGGGCCCGGAACCCACTGGTACCCGCACGGCATGCCCTTGCAGTGCACGGTGCCCGACGCCGCGCTCTCGCGCGGCGCCACCCAACTCGTGTGCGTCGGATGGGCCGGCACCGGCAGCGTGCCATGGCCCGAAACCGAGACAAACGGCACCGCCGTCTTCGAGCTTACGAGCGACTCGAGCATCGCCTGGACCTGGGGCACCAACTACTGGCTGGATGTGGAAACGGAGTTCTCCGGCACCGTCAGCGTGGCGGATGGATGGTATCGGAGCGGCTCGAACGTGGCGGCGGTGGCGGACCCGGCGCCGTTCTTCCATTTCGAACAGTGGAGCGGCGGCGCGACGGGGACGGGGTGTGCCGCCGCTGTCTGCATGGACGCGCCCAAGTCGATCGTGGCGTGGTTCACTTCCGATTTCGTCACGAACGATGCGCTTCGCGCCTGGCTGCTCGACCACGGGCTCGGCACCAACCATGCCGACGCCGTGGCGGACAGCGATCACGACCATATGGCGAATTGGGCGGAGTACATCGCGGGTACGGCCCCGACCAACGAGGCGGACCTGCTCGAAATACGGGACCCGGCAAGAATGGAGGCCGACACGATCCGGCTGGCATGGCCCAGTGTCGCGGGCCGCGTGTACGGCATCGAGCAGTGCACGAACCTCGCGAGCGATGCATGGGTGCCCGTTTGCACCAACCTCCTCGCCGAGCCGCCCGCCAATACGGTCGTGTTGCCCCTGGTGCCGTGCGACGAGCCGGCCTTCTATCGGATCGTTGTGGAACGGCCCTGAACGGTGGCGACATTCCAGGCGGCTTGACCCGTGTACATCACGGCGGGCATCAAGGCTTCGAACGGGAAATCGTACCAGCGAACGACATGTGGCGGAGGCCGGCAAGATTGAGCTGGAAACCCCGCAGCTTCAACGAAGGGAAGTCGTGAATGGTGCCGAGCGGCACGCGCCCGCCTCTCAAAAGCTGCGCAAGCCGGCGCAGCGCATAGGCAAAACCCGCGCGGCTGCCTGCGCGGATTCGGACTTCTGAACACGTTACCGGCATGATAACGAGCGGCGCCCGGACCGGCAAGGGGAGGAGCACCCCGCCCCAATCCGAACATGCGGGTGAGTCGGCTGCGGGTGGGGTGCCGATGGCATCGTACGCAGTCTGAGGCGTCCGTCTTTGCCATGAGCATCGGCAAGAGTGTATAGTTTCTCGCGGTTCATGCGACTGGTTCTCTGAGAGAGCACTGCGGGGAGGAGCGCGATGAAAAAACGGATAATCTACGTAGCGGCCGGAGTTGTTCTTGTGCCGGTTGCCCTGCTGCTTCTGGCGACGGCGTTTCTTGGCTCCATAGTCAAATCGGCCGTGAACGAGGTCGGCCCGGCGGCCATGGGCGTGAAGGTCTCGTTGCAGGACGCCGACTTCTCGATCCTGCGAGGGAAGGCGCGGCTGGCGGGGCTCTTCGTCGGGAACCCGGAGGGGTTCGACGCGCCGAGCCTGTGCGAGCTGGGCGAGATGGACGTGCACATGCGGGTGGGGTCCGTGCTCTCGGATACGGTCGTGATCGACCGGATCTACATTCGGGCCCCGCAATTCACCTATCAGCGCGGCCTCAAGGACAGCAACGTCGGCGCGTTGCTCAAGCAACTCGAAGGCGAGTCCGAACAGACCGACAAGACCGACAAGCCGGACAAGAGCGAGAAGGCGAAGAGCGGGAAGAAGGTGATCATCCACGAGCTGGTCATCGAAGAGGCCCGTGTGAACCTGAGCGTGACGGCTGCGCACAAACACGCCGCCGCGGTGGAACTGCCCCGGATCCACATCCGGGACATCGGCAAGGAGAAGGGTGGCGCCAGTGTGCGCGAAGCGCTCGGCAAGGTGTTCCGGGCTGTCGCGGGCAGCATCACCAACGCGGCGGCTTCCGCAACGGAGGCGGCCAAACGGGCGGGCGAAGCCGCCAAGGACGGCATCCTCAAGGGCGTGGCCAAGGGCGAGGAACTCGGCGGCGCGGCCGTGGACAGCGCGCGGGAACGCGTGCACGAGGCCGCCGAGAAGGTCAAGGACGCCGTGCGGGGAAAGTAGAACCGGGGCGCCCCTGACAGGGCGCCCCGGCCAAATGAACGATCGGAACCGCTTGCGCTACCGGCACGGCTCGTAGTACGGCTGCTGGACCATGACGGTTTTGTAGTAGCCCGGCACCCAGCGCTTCACGGTCACGTATTCGTAATGGCCCCGGCGGCAACCGGGATGATGGCCGTGCCGGCAGTGGCAGTCGGCGACCCAGCGGCGTTGCACTTCGTCAACGTAATAGCCCGGCACCCACACCTTCTGCTCGACCCAGCGGGGCGGCGGCGGTGGCGGCTGATAGCAGACGCCGTAGTCGTCGCGTGATGCTTCGCTCACGATGGCGCTCAGAATGGTCAACCCGGCGGCAACGGCGAAGAACTCGCCGAAATTGCAGCCGCTGCGCCCGCCTCCATGCCGCGAGCTGTGATGCGTCGTGCTATGGCGTGGCGCGCTGCGCGGCGTGCGACGGACCCGGATGTCTCGGGCCTCCACGCTCTGCAGCGGGATTGCCGCCGCAAGAGCGCCGGCGACCACCAGGCTGGCGATACGTGTCGATTTCATCAGGCTCCTCCTTCTCTGTCCGCGTTCCGTTGCCGGCCTACCCCAGCCGGCCCTCTATGAACTGAGACGTGGCTCGATCCGGGTTTATTCACGGTCCGGGACCGGCTTTCTCAGGCCGATTTGGCCTGGAAAAGCGTGTTTTTGGCGGAATGGGCGCAAAAAGGCGTCCGGAACACTGAAGCCTGCACAACATCGTGTGGTTTTCGAGGGCGCGGCTCCGCCTGCGCCGTGTTCTTCGACGGAATCAGTCAGTACCCGCTACCTCAACAACCTTTGCTCCAGGACGGCCTGGAGATCACGGCGTCCGTCCAGCACCGCATGAACGTACACGTCCCTATCGACGATTTCGTATATCAGCCGGTAAGGCTTCCAGTGGATCTCGCGGTAGTTGTCCACACCGATACGTTCGAGTTCCGGCGGCAGATGCCCTTTCATCGGCGCATACTCCAGCTTGGCGCAAGTGGCCTCAAGCTTGTCGAGAACGTACTCGGCCTTTTCCGGGGAGTCGTTTTCCGCGATGTACAAGCAGACGTCCAGCAGATCCCCCTGCGCTTCGGCAGTCACGTGGACGTCAAAAGTCAAGAGGTCGTCCTCGCGTGCGCTCTGTTGCGGACCGCGGCAAAGGCTTTCCTGAACGGCTTCGTTCGCCCTCTGCGCACACTTTCCCTGCTCTGCGCAATGAGCTTCAGCATGGCAAGGCTTTCCTGGGTCTGTTCGTACGAACGCAAGTCCTCCACGATCACTCGCGCTCGCCCGTTCTGCGTGATGACGACCGGTCGGTGCGTCTCCAGAATATCCGCGATAACCTCGGCCGTGTGCGCCTTCGCGTAGCTCACGGGAACAACCGCTTCGCTCAGTTTCACGTGATGTCCTCCCCCTGGCAAGAGTGGCGGCTAGTCCAGAATTCAGTCCTAATATAGGTCATGCTAAGGCCGGGAGTCAAGAAGGGAATGCGCGTTCGGCGATACGCGCAGGAGCGGGACCTCACCGCTCATGACGCGGCCTATTTCGAGTTGGCGGAGCGTCACGGCGCGCGTCTGAAGACTCGCGATTCCCATCTGCTCGCCTTGGCGAGTCGGTACGACTGGATTTCGTAGCCTTGTGGTTCCCCTGGGCGCCGGAATCCAAATGTGTTTCGGGCGAAGAATCCCCGATTGCGCCTGACGCCCCGGAATCGGCGCCCCATCACGTGCGTGTATGCCCGGCTTCTTTTCACACGAAGTGTCTTGGCACATTGGGCGCGAGCCTGCGCGCGTCGCGGCTGGCATATGTGCGAATCGGTTGCGCACGCACGTTGTTGGCGTGCTCAGGCCTTCAGCAACTCGCGCACGGCCGCGCTGTGCGTATG
>JAFGHX010000058.1 GCA_016929905.1 Kiritimatiellia bacterium | reverse complement strand
CCCCGTGCTAGCGGGGTACCTTTCTTTTTGGTTTTTGAAAGGATACGCTCTTTCCTTTTCCAATCCACAACTTTCGATTATATCTCACCATGAAGAAGAATCGGTGGATCGACGCCCTTGCGGCCTTGCGATTGCCGGCGCAGCGAATCTCCGATGCAGTCTACACATATGAGGGTGCGCAAGGGGAACCGAGACTACTGCGATGGATGCTCGGCGGTTCATCGATTACAGGACCTATCCATCGCGACACTTTCGATGCTGCGGTCGGGACAGGACAGTTCCTCTATGAGAAGTACGTCCTGACCTATCTCTCTAAGATCGGCGAGACGTTTCCCCGTCCTAGGGGGCTTTTGTCACTCAGCTTGAAACTCAACCTCCTTCTCGTCCCTGTGCTGCCGAACGAATCTCACATACATAAGAATAAGGCTTGCGTGTTCGGCTGGAAGTTCGACTGGCGTCAATTACCAGCGCTTCTTAACGTGACGAAGCGGCAAATCGAGGGGTTGGGGATGGGGCGCGTACTCGACGATGCGGAGCTGGTCATCGATAACCAAGGCGTCCCGTGGCTCGAGTATGCGGAATGCCGGATAGAGCAATCCAAGAACGGCGAGATGGTGAACGGCCTGATCCAAGAAATGTATCGAGAGATCGTGGGGGTAATCAAGTGCTGGGTGCCGCTGCAGGATCTTTCAATTCCGTCCGTTCTACCCCGGGCCTGAGCAGCCGAACGAGATGGCGCGAACGGATTCTGGCGATGTGAGTAGCCAGCAAGAGGAACACTGGAACGAGAAACGTGGACGCAGAAAAGCCAGAGGAGGGCTGACCATGACAAAGGAACACAGAGCAAAAAGCAGAACCGACGCAAGGACAACGACAGTGACGACCACAACACCCATGGGCAAGAAACCCAAGGGAGGATGCCTTGACAGGAACGGAGGCAAGGACGGACTGCTCATTCCCTTCCGGCTCCACGCAGACATCTTCGAGGAGATCTTTCCCGAACTGGACGCAGATTCGGTCGGCGTGTCAAAGCGTCTGTATGACACCTACCTCCGTGATAGCCGTCCCGCCGAGGAACATCCGGATGCAGACGACACAACATCTCCTCAAGAACGGTTCAGACGCATGTTGACGTTTGCGAGAATCAAGGTGCTCCTGAGCGATATATGCGATCCTGACAACATAGGATGTCCTAATCCGGTGTGCATAGGGACGGTGAGTCACGACGGAGTTAATCTGATTGTCGCTTCCGTCCGACTGCGAAGACTAATGCTGCTTCTCGAAGACGAAAAACGTGTGCTGACAAAGGCGTGGGTTCAGAAATGGCTGGCTGGAAGTAATGACCAAACAGCATGAACAACTTGACCAGATCGCACTCCTCCGGGATCTATGGAGCGAGCAAGACTGGCGCAAGATCGGCTCCGCATGGCCGCTCTATGTCCGCCTCCTGCTGTTTGAGGGAGGGCGGATGGTCACCACCTATGAGCGCCTGGCCAGAAGTCTGTCCTGTTCCGGACGGAATGCTCGGGAATGGGTCCGCAAGTTGGAGACGTCGAAGATCTTGAAGCGCAAGAGCAACGGTCACGGAATCGAGATCGAATTGCGCGGGCGTCACCTTGCCGTTGCCCAAGCGCCCGAACACCCTGAGCCCGCAGCGCTGGAACCCGTGCACGAACCGCCTTCGAGCCAAATAGCGCATACCCTTCCCAATGAAGCTGAGGCGTTCAGAAAGATGAGGGCAGCATGCGAACTAACGGGCTCTTCCATGGAGGTCAGGCTAATCATCCCGGTCAAAACCAATGCAGAAAGAACTGTCAGCCCTGAATGAAATAGATCTTTCCCTGCCGGTATTTCACAAGCCGATTTCCAGGCAAGAAATCATCCGGCAACTGAAAAGCACACTTGATTCTTTCATCCCGGAGTCTGCCCGAAGATCGTCCAACGCCAAGCGAGTTAAGTTTAGCGAAATTTCCAAATCAATTGAACACTTCGAGCATTTCCTGGACTCCGCTGACAAGAACAACATCATTCCCGACGAACAGCTCCTTGAGAATTTCATTGCCTATCTTGAAACGCCGCTGCCCGGACAGAAACGATGGAAGCGAAGGCAGGGATTTGCGGCTTTCATACGGCGGCTCATCAATCAATTCCCTTCATCAATCCTGCAGCGCCCCCTCGTAGATCAGAGAACGTTGGCGAGACTTGAAAGAATCGAAACGCTATCCAAACCTACCCGGGACGCATTTGATCAGTTCCTCAGAGATGGCAGGAGGGCAAAGAAGTCAAAGCATTCTGATGATGTCGTGCTCTCCCAGAAGTTGCTTTCGCCGATACACAGGGAAAAGGTCGTCTACATCGCTCGCCGGTTTCTTGATGTAGTGGGGAAGACGGACATACTCTCAATGACCGGCGCTGACGTACAAACCTTTATTGATTCATATTCCGAAAGAGGTCTCCGCCAGACAGCCATTAACCTTCTCGCCGATCTTCGATGTTTGATGGTCAATCTTCAGGCACGAGGTCTCATTAAGAACAACCCAGTTGAGGAATTCACAGAGAAGCATGTCAATGTCGCCGATGATTTCGTTGACCAGGAAGAGATCGATAAGCTTTTTGATTTTGGAACTCTTGACCGAGACAGTTTCGTTGATGTTCGTGACCGGCTTCTTTGCTTGTTGTGTTACGACTACGCCCTCAGGATCGGGGAGACGGCGCTGCTAAACGAAAAAGACGTCCGATCCAGTCCAGACTACGTGGAAATAGCTTTGCGATCCGAAGTCCAAAAGGGGATGGGGAAGGCCGAGGATATCTTGCTCAACTGCTTTCCAAAGACCAAAGCTCTAATGGAGAGATATCTGGAGCTTCGGGAAGATCTGAATGCTGATACGGCTGATATCGATGCCCTGATCCTTTCTTTTGACGGACAACGATTGCACAAGGACGGCTGCAGGAAAGCCATTCAAAGATGCTGTGCAGAATTGGGAATGGTTACTTCGAAAGGTTCTTCGAGGATCCGGAGCCATTGTCTTCGACACAGTTTTGGGACACTCAATATTGAACCGCTCGGAATTTCTCTCTCGCTCTCGGAATTGCAGGATCGGCTGAGACATCGTGATAGCTCCCTTACCAAACGGGTCTATGTGCAGCAGAACCCACTTCTGAAACGAAGAAAACATGCAGTGCGGATGAATGGAAACGGCAATGGGATGCAAGCGAGCCAGTCTTCTTCCCCGGCGGCATCTACGTGCCCCGGTTCCAATGATTTTGCCGTGCCCGAGATGGAGGGGGTACGAAAACTTCGGGAATTGAAATTGAAGATTACATGGTGGGGACTGAGAAAGTACGGGTTGGCGAATGGGGTGGTGGAACGAAGAGGCCGGGAGTATTTTCTTTCCCGGATCTTTGTGGACGATCTACTGACGAACTGGGTGACGAAGGAAAAGGTTCTTGAACTCAAGGGTTTCAAGAGGAGCAGACTCTACTACTGGGCGAAGGAGCGTGGCATTCGGAAGATTATGATTGGGCGTGTGACTCTGTTCCGGAAAGAGGATCTGATGAAGGATTTGTTGGGGTGAGAGCTACGGATGTCTCGTCGGTTCCCCGGTCTTTCTTTTCTTGTGGGGGCTGCGGGGGTGCCCTGGGCGGCGTGTGTGACAAGATCGTTCTTTCGGTTCGGCCTTTTCCCCGAGAATTTGGGACTCCAGTTCTTTCACACACAGAGGAGACGGCGGACGAAACGGTTAGGGCCAGCCGACGGAAAGAGCGAGATTGTATCTGTCGGCGGAATCAGCTGGACGGAGGAAGGAGGGGAGGAATAGAATCGCGAATGCAGAGCGACTACACGTAGCCCGGCTCTCTGTGGCTGTTCGACAGACTGTACGCTCCCAGATGAAAAAGCGAAGCACGCAGAATGTGACGGATCGGATCCTCGAGACCAACAACGTCTTCGTTGACACATCAGTCTTTCGGCAGAAATTGTTCAATGTTGAATGCAAGTCGCTCAAGGCGCTGAGAGTGCTTGTCGAGAGCCGGGAGATAACCTTCTTCACGACGTCCATTACCCGGAGGGAGATAGACGTCGGCATTGAGAAGCTATTGGATGACGCCCTTGCCGCCCACAGACGACTTCGCCGAGAAGGGAGGGTCTTGTTTGCGACCGGAGATAAGCAGCATGCGGATCTTTTGCGTCCCTTGGACAAATCGAGCTTGTCGGAGGCCCTGAGCGGCAGATTTGCTGGTTACTTGAAGGCTGTTAGCGCCGTTGACGTGCCCATTTCCAAAGTGCCCTCGTCCGTTGTGTTTGAACGGTACTTCAGTGCTGCAGCCCCTTTCGAGCAGCGCGAGAAGAAGAAACACGAATTCCCAGATGCCTTCGTGCTCCTTGCGCTTGAGAAATGGTGCGCAGAGAATCACCAAGCGATGTACGTTCTCTCAGCGGACGCTGGCATGGAAGCCTACTGCCGAACTTCGTCTTGGCTACATTGCCTGCCAAGCATTGAGGACTTTCTCGACCTCTACAAGCGACACCGGCAGAACGTCCCTTCACTTCCGAGATGGTGGTTTGCTCCGGTCATCCTTGATGGACGTATGCTCGCCGGCGAAGTGAATCGTCGATTGGCGGCGTCTAGCATTCGTGTTCCAGTGCTGATAAGGAGACAGTCGGGAATAGACGTGTACTGGTATGCTTTCACCAGATACGACCTTCAGGGCTATCTTCATGATGCGGATGAGAACGTTTGTCTGCAGGACCTATTGCATTTGACTAGGCTATTGCCCCTGCCAACTGTGGGTCTTGACGAGTTCTTTCGTCAGGCTTTCGACCGCAAGGGACAGGAGGCCTTCTTCGACGATGAAAGGACCCGGCTCACCCAATACGCTGACGGCGCGGAGTTGATTCTGGACGGTAATGAAGTGGTCGCTCTGCGAGACCCAGAGATTGGTGTTTGTCGATGTAACAGGGTGTTTGGTGCCTTGGAGTCCGTGAATGAAGCCTATGTGACAGAGCACGCCAACTTCGAGTCGTGCGAGACCTGCGAGGTGTTGGATGACGACAGCAACCTTCTAGGCCACAAGGACACATACGAGCGAGAAGGGTTAGCCGTGATAGTGCTCTGCGATCCGGGAAGGTCGTATGCTTTGAAAAAAACTGCGATTGAGCGCGTAGAGTCACAGGACGGATGGGTCTTGACAGTCATCGTCGAACAGGTTCTCGTGTACTCAAAAACGGGGCAAGAGAAGAGCCAAACTGTCGTCGCAACGATGATCCATGAGTTTCCAGATGGCTCGCTGGCTAAGTTAGTGACAAAGAAGAAGTTCGCCCAAGAAAGGACTCCGCTAGAGGACCGATTGGCGCCTACGGAAAAACCGAAAATGACCGTCATCGTCTGTCGCGGCTTTAGGAAGCCCGTGCGGACCGGATGGCGGCTGGCAGTTCTGAGGGCGAGACAATGGCTACGAGGATGGCTTCTCGAGATCGCGGAAAGAGAAATCGCGGTCACGAAGGAGTTTTCCCCATATCCGGCGTTGGATGCCCCGACAATAGTGGCTCCCGAACAGCTGTTTGATCTCACCGTAGGTCTGAGCGAAGGACGGCGGCCAGGAACAGAGCCGGATGGCCCGCTCGCTATTCCCATCCCTGAGAGTCTGGAAGAATTTGACATTGATGTAGAGGTCATATGCGCTGATTTCACCGCGCCGGAAGGCAACAGGCGTACGTTCAAAGTTCGCGGACGTTGCCTACAGGAATGCGGAGTTCGAATACAGCTCCAGGCCAAAGAGACCTTGGAGCCAATCCATCTATCATCCATCGTTGTTCACTACTACCATTCAGGTACGCTATGCGGAACCGCTTGGCATAACATCGCAATAGTAAAATCTCATCCTCAGAGATCGTATTTCCAAGACGGCGAGGCTTCCTGGAACATGCAGCCGCACTGTGCCAGGTTAAGGGTCGCGCCCGACGATTCTGTTCCAGACCTCACTATTATGATCTCCAAGGCTGACGGCAATTCCGCCACGGGCCAATATAACATTGCGTTCACGACGCCTCATTCGGTCCAACTACCACCATCGGTCCTTCTCGACTTTGGCGAGAATGCGACCGGCTTCGTGGCACACATACTAGGAGAAACGGATGCCCTTAGCCAAGAAACCCCCTTGGCAGACGACTTTGCGCGGGCGGTAGGCCAGGCACTATCGGACGTGATCCCGGCCGAATTCTGGCTCGCCATTCGAAAGATCGCAAATGTTGTTCAGGAGACCGATGGTCGCGCACCGAGTTTGATCCTTGCGAGTAGCGAGACTGTCATTCCCTGGGAACTTGCTTTCATGGCAGACCCGATAGATCCAAGGTCGCCACCATATTTGGGAGCGCAGGTCGCGATGGGACGCTGGATACTGGGGGCCTCAGCACCACCTCCTCCCACCGAAAACACCATTCAGGTCGAAGAGATCGCGGCCATATCCAGCTCATACGAAGGGCATAGACGGGAGCCCAAAGTGCCCGCCGCGCTGCAAGAGGTGCAGGAACTTGTACGCAACTTTCTTGCGATTCCGATTCCGGGAACAGAAGAGAACTGGGCTAACTTGCTCGACGCTCAGGTACAAGACAAAGGGCTATTCATTGGCGGCGTCGAAATCGTGCACTGTGCGGGACACGGCAGAACCAAACCAAGCTGTTCCCAGGATCAAGTACTGGACATTGGACACTCAGCAATTCTCTCGCCGCTGATGCTGAGATCATCGAGGCTCGCTAGAAGCCACCGCCCCTTTCTTTTTCTCAATGCCTGCGAATCAGGTCTCTGCAGCGAACTGCTCGGCGAGTGCTCTGGGTTCGCCGGCCAAGCCCTTAAGGCAGGCTTTCGCGGGTTCCTGGCTCCATTGTGGGCAGTTGATGATAGAGGTGCTTGTTCCGCCGCGCTGAGTTTTTATGAGGCAACTTTTGGCGGAACGCGGGTGCCAGAAGCCCTACGGAATATCAGAGCACAACTGGCAGCCACCACCGGCACTCGTGGCGGTTTGACTCCTCTCGCATACATGTACTTTGGGCATCCCCGCCTGAGACTCGTTAGGATACCAAGCGCAAAACGTAGCCAAGCGCATAAGGTTAGGTGTCGGACGTGGAATGTACTTCGTGCTACAGTCCACGCTGTGGGATACTTCACGTTCTTCTCAACCTGGCACCTGCGGTCATGGCTCGTGCGGCGGCGGGTCCGCCATGCGCTTGTCAAGTATGATCGATGACCTGCTGCAAATCGTCCCTCTGCTCATCCCGTTCCCGAAGCCCAAGTGACCCCCAATCCAAGTGTCAAACGGGCCACTATTATCGTTCACCCCTGGGAATCGCTGAAATCGGGCTCAGAGTGGCAAGATTCTGTCACTCTGGAGCGAAAAGGTAAGCCTGGTAGGCAAAAAACTGCCACTCTCGGGGTCGAGAGTGGCAGGAATATGTCAGAGTGGAGGATAGGGGAGTCGAACCCCTGACCTTCTGAATGCCATTCAGACGCTCTCCCAACTGAGCTAATCCCCCACGAGGATAGGCGCATACTATACGAAACCTGAAAGCGCGTGTCAATCCGACAGTCATCGGCAGAGTTGACTTGGTTCGGCGCCGCGGGCAAGATAGGGTTTCGATGATGAGGAGCAGCTCCGGATGGCTACTTCGCGCCCACGATGGCGTCTCCCGATGGGCAGCAAACGGACATTGGCCGTTGCCATTGCGCTGCTGACATTGCTGGCCTGGCGCAACCGCTTCATCCAGGACGACGCCTTCATCTCGTTCCGTTACGCGGCGAATCTGGCCGGGGGGCACGGTCTGACCTGGAACCCGGGCGAGCGGGTCGAGGGGTACACGAATTTTCTTTGGACGCTGATGATGGCGGTGCCCGAACGGTTCGGCCGCGACCCTGTTTCCTTCTCCTATGCGGTCGGACTGGCGCTGTTCGCCGCCACGCTGTATTTCGCCTGGAAGCTGGCGTGTCTGGTTCTCGGCTCCCCGGCGGCGGGGTTGATGACCGTCCTGTTGCTGGGCACGAACTACACGTTCAGCGCGTACGCGACCGGCGGGCTGGAGACCCAGCTTCAGGCCTGCCTGTTCACCGCCAGCGTATATCGGGTGCTGTGCATTGTGCAAGCGGGTGACGGCCGGCTGAGGGCGTTGACGGTACTGGGTCTGCTCTGTGCGGCGGCGCTGTTGACTCGGCTGGACTCCGGCCTCTGCGTCGGCGTGGTCGGAGTGGTCTTGCTCGGGCACCTGCTGCGGAGGCAGGCAACGTGGCGGCGGCGGGTTGCCGGGGCTGCCGCGTTCGGGGTGCCGGTCGTTCTGATCGTGGGCGGCTGGCTGGGCTGGAAGCTTCACTACTACGGCGGCATTCTGCCGAACACGTACTACACGAAGGGGCCCGGCGCGGCAGCCTGGCCGCAGGGCCTGTTCTATTGCTTCACCTTCCTGCGCGGGTACTGGCTGCTGCCGTTGCCTCTGCTCATCCCGCTCACCTGCGGCAGGCTCCCGAAGACGGCGGCGCCGGGCGTTCGGATGGCTGTGGCGCTGCTGCTGATCTGGTGGGCGTACGTGGCGAGTGTCGGCGGCGACTTCATGGAGTTCCGCTTTCTCGTGCCCGGTCTTCCGTTCCTGTTTCTGCTTGTGGGGTGGTGGTTGCATGCCTTTCCGCCTCGCTTCGTGCCGGTCCCGAACCTGCTGCGTGCCGTGCTGGCGGCAGTGCTGATCGGCGGCTCCGTTCGGCACGCGGTGACGTTCAAGGGGGCGCCGGCGATAGAGTCGATCGGCCGCCTGCAGGGCCACATCACGAACCGCGACGAGAACTGGGCCGGGGTGGGCCGCGCGCTCGGCCGGTTGTTTCCACCGGAGTCCGGCGTGCGCATGGCGGTATCGCCCGCGGGCGCGATTCCCTACTACTCGCGGCTGCCGGCGGTGGACATGCTCGGCCAGAACGACACCTGGATCGCACGGCACGGGCACTTGATGCCGCATAAGCCGCCCGGCCATCAGAGGCGGGCGACATTCGACTACCTGCTGAGCCGGCGCGTGCATCTGGTGATCGGCCACCCGCAGGTCGGGCCGCGCCGGCCGGCGGGCGAGACGGATGTTTCCCTGGTCGAATTGGAGTGTTTCGACATCGTGGGGCTGCGCCTTGGCGCGCTCCCGCGCGGGGCCAGGATTGTCGCCGTCCCACTGGACGCCGAGTTCGTCGTGTATGTTCTCTACCTGAATCCGCATGCCGCCGTGGAAGACGCGATTCGAAGGAAGCAGCTTCAGACGTACGAGATCCGGGAGCGCGCGGCGCTGAGCGCGCGTCAATCCGGGGGGCTGTGATGTGAGACTGGAAACTGGAAATTGGAAACTGGAAACTAGAAACTGGAAACTGGAATGTCTCGTGTGTTCCTGAGAGAAACGGCGCAACGGGACGGGATCAGCGCCTCCATCTTGGCATGAATGGCTCGAGGTGGCCAACGACTTCGGATTCTGATGTTGAGGAGAGCGGCGTGGACCTCGCTGATGAATGTTCGCTCACTCGGGACCAGACTAGCCTTGGGGCACGAAGCCCCCATCGACAAAGACTAGACACGCGCGCTTACCCGAAGAACCTGGGCAGGCCGGGCCCGGGTTGGCCGCTGACATCGCGGCCGTGGCCCAAGGTGGCGTTGCCGGCCGGGTCGCGCACGATGGGGGCCAGCCAGGCGGAGTAATCGCCGTCGCGCGATTCCATGGTGACGATCAGCGCCTCCTTTCTGTCGTCCCCCTTCAGGTCTGCCACGGCGATTTCGCCGCTCCGGATCTGGAGTGCGGTGTGGTCCTTGCCGCGCGGGAAGTACATCCAGGCTTCCGCGATATGGATGACGCCGTAGATCTGTTCGTCTTTGACCTTCCTACGCACGGTCGCATTAAGGTCGTCGCGCGGCACGCCCGGCGGGGCCGGCGCGAGGGAGCCCTCGCCGTCCTTTTGGAGGAAGAAGAACAGCTCGACGTGCGTCTGATCGCCGAGGAAATGGATGACCGCCATATCCCGCGCCCACCGCGCATAGGCGCGCAGCGATTCGGCCGGGCTGGCCGGGTTCCATGTGGGTGCTTCTTCTTGCATGGGGCCTGTTCCTCGTGGGGTTTCTTTGAATCTTTGTCGTAATCCTTGTCGCAATCTTTGTCGACTTCGCGGCGTGCGCGCTTGTCTCGTCCGGGCGCTGAGCCTCATGGCTGGCGGCCGGTAGTCTCGCCTAGTCTGCCGTATTTCGACGGAGATTACGACAAAGATTGCGACAAAGCGACTTTGTCCCGCCACCCCGCGAGTACTCGGGGCGGGCAGACGGGCTGGCGGCAAGCGTTGTCGAGAATGCATCGGCCGGGGGTCGAACGTCGAACAAGTTCTCGAGTAGGTTTTCGAGCAAGTTTCCCTGGCTGTTGAACGTTTGCCTCAAGGCGAAGCGGCGTTCCGGGGCTTGCTCCTGCGCGTGTGCAGGGCGCGCCAGATATCGCGGGCCTCTTCGCATCTCAACAGGCATGCCGCCAGGACATAGGCAACGGCGCCCGCCGCGATACTGCCGCCCACGGCGAGCACCTGGCCGGTCTTTTGGGAAGTGAGGCCGGCGGTTGCCCGGCACAGGAGGGCGTAGGCGCCGGCCGTGACGAGCGCCATGCCGAGCGCGGCGAGCACGATCCGGGCGAGGCTGCGCAGGATCGCGTGCCAGCCGGGCGAGCCGAGCCGTTTCTGGAACAGCCGGCCCAATATCAGTGCGCCAACGGCGGAGGAGAGGACGGTGGCAAACGCGAGGCCGGCATGCTTGAGTTCAAGCGGCCAGGTGAGAACGAACAGCAGGTTGAGTGCGAGGTTGAGCCCGACCATTCGGACGCCGACGCGCACGGGCGTGCGCGTGTCCTGCAGGGAGTAGAAGGCGGGGACGAACACCTTGTTCACGCTGAAGGCCACCAAACCGGGCGCATAGAAGCACAGGGCGACGGTGGTAAGCGTCGAGGAGTGCGCGTCGAAGTCCTGCCATTCAAAGATCATACGCACGATGGGGCCGGCCATGACGAGCAGGCCGACCGACGCGGGCACCATGACGAACAACAGGTGGCGAAGAGAATGGTTGAGTGTCGCCTTGATCGCGTCCGGATCGGCACGGGCCGCCTGTTGGGACAGGACCGGCAACAGCACGGTTCCGAGCGCGGTCGCGAAGATGCCGAGCGGGAAGTAGATGAGCCGCTCGGCGTAGAACAGGGCGGCGGGCGCCCAATCGGCGATGAAGAACGCGAGGGTGGAATCGATCATGATATTCACCTGGGACAACCCCATGCCGAGCGCGGCCGGGCCCATGAGCAGGAGCACGCGTTTCACGCGTGGGTCACGCCACGCGAAGGAGAGGCCGGGCCGGTACCCGCGGCGCACGAGCGCCGGGAACTGGGCGGCGAGCTGAATGGCGCCCGCCGCGAGGACCCCCCACGCGACGCCGCGGATGCGGGCCTCGCGGCCGGCGCCGAACAGAGGGGAGGTTGCGAGCAGCGCGACGATCCAGACGGCGTTAAGGATGACCGGTGTCGCCGCGGGCAGCGCGAAGTGCCGAAAGGAATTGAGGATCCCCATGCACAGGGCGACGAGGCAGACAAACAGCATATAGGGAAACAGGATTTGGAACAGCGGCAACATGCGTTGCGCCTGATCGGCCAGCGCGTGCACATCGACGGCGGCATCCGGGAATCGGCGCGCGAGCGCCGCGCGAAGCGCAGGGAGCCACTCGAGCGTCGCCGCGGCCAGCAGGATGCCGGCCGCGGTGACGGCGAGCAGGACCACGCCGAGCATGGTCATGACGCGGCGGGCCAGAGCCCAGGCTTGGGGCCGGCCCTCCTTCTCCAGCGTTTCGGAGAAGACGGGCACGAACGACGCCGAGAGCGCGCCTTCGCCGAAGAGCCGGCGGAACAGGTTCGGGATTCTGAACGCGAGCACGAATGCGGACATGGCGGGCGAGGTCCCGAAGGCGGCGGCCATCAGAATGTCGCGCACCAGGCCGAGCGCCCGGCTGAGCATGGTGAACGCGCTGACGACGCCTGACGATCGTATAACGCCGCTCTTGTTCACGGGGCGATCCTCGGGATATGGCGTTTCTATTCCGGCGCGCGGCCGGCCCTGCGCGCGAGTCCGATTTCCCGCAACTTGGCGTACTTGAGAAAGACGGAGTAGGCGGAGGAGACGGCGATCACCCAGCCCTGGAACCCGTCGAGGAACCCGCGTTTGACCGCGTACCCTTTCACGAACCGAACCAAGGGCCGGAGCAGGATGTCGTGCCAATGAAAGCGGCGCCCCTCTTCGTACATGCCCTGCGCGGCGATCGAGGAGAAGCGGTTCAAGGTGTTGACCTGGTCGGAAATGTTGTCGTAGGTGTAATGGCGCAGATGGCCGCGGAGCCGCGCGGTGCGGCCCTCGACGACGACGCGGTCGTGCGGCTCGCGGCCTGCACACATGCCCAGCCCCTTGCGGAACAGCCGCAACTTGATGTCGGGGTACCATTCGCCGTGCCGGATCCATTTGCCGAGATAGTGCACGATGCGGGGGAACTCGTAGCCGGCGATATCCGGGGGCGGCCCGCGTTCGAAGAGGCGGACGATTTCGTCCCGCAGTTCGGGCGAGGCCTCTTCATCCGCGTCGATGAAGAGAATCCACTGCCCTTCCGCCAGGTCTTTGATGAGGTTCTTCTGGCCGATATAACCCAGCCACTCGTGCTGGTACACGCGGTCGGTGTACCGCCGGCATATCTCGACGGTGGCGTCGCTGCTGAAGCTGTCGACGACAACGACTTCATGCGTCCAGCCGCAGACGCTTTCGAGGCAGCGCCGGATGTTCTTCTCTTCGTTGCCGGCCGTGATGCATGCCGAGATGGTTTCTTTCATCCTGCGCCGAGTGTCTGACGCGGGGTGCCGCGTGTCAAGAGCCGAGTGGCAGTCGCGCACGCCGGAGCGGAGCGGAGTTGCCCGCGAAAAGGCGCAAAAGAAGCGCGAAAAGGGCGCGAGAAAGGCGTTGGGACGACGCATGGCGTCATTGGCTTGCGCGGAGTTGTCGGAGCGCAGCGGAGACCCGCTCGCGGCGGGTTGCGGGAATCGAAAGGATTGCCACGAGGCCGCGTTCTCAGAGGCGGCGCAGGCTGTTCGGCCTCGTGGCAATCCTCGATTCCCGCAACGAGCGCCTTCAGAATGGGAAGGAAATGCGGACGCAGCAACTTTGAGTTGTTTGCGCACTCCAGGATGCACGCATGAGATACGAGCCATGGCGCAAACAGTTCAAAGTTGCTGCAGTGTCCACCGGATAGCGCTCTGGATTTCGCGCATCTTTCGCGTCTTTTCGCGGGCAGAAAAGGGCGCGGAAACGGCCAAGATCAGCCCAGCAGCTCCGAAGCGGCGGCGAGGACCTGATCGGGTGTGATGCAGCGGAGGCTTTGCGCGGCGAGGGCGGAGCGTCTGGGGATGTCGCGCGTGCGCCGCGTACCCGCGTGGAGGATGCGGTGGCCGCTGCCGAGCGGCCCGGTTCGGGCGGGGTCGGTGATCCCGAACACGGCCACGGTCTTCGTTCCGGCAGCGGCGGCGAGGTGCATACCGCCGCTGTCGTTACAGATAACCAGTTCGCACACCGCGAGCAGCGCCGTGAACTGGGGGATCGACGTCTTGGCGGCCAGATCGACCGCATGTTTCCCGATCCGGTGCGTCACCGCCCGGCACAGTGCCCGATCCTGCGCAGTCCCCAGCACGGCGGCGCCGCAGCCGATCCGCTCGCAGAGGCGGCGGCCGACCTCGGCGAAGCGTTCGGGCGGCCATCGCTTTGCGGGTCCGTAGGCGGCGCCGGGGATGAGGCCTATCCAGCGGCTCGGTGCGAGATCGGGCCCGGTCGCGGCGGCGCCGAAGGCGTCGCGAAGCAAGCGGCGCGCCTGTTCGAACGCGTCGTCGGCCAGCACGAGGCGCGGCGCGTCCATTGGCGCATCCTGATCCGGCAGCCCCAGGGCGGCGAAGTACTCGTGGGCTTGATGCCGGCGCGCGGCATCAGCCGGGGGGCGGACCACGCGGGTCAGCATCCAGTCGCGGCTGTGCCCGGGCATGCCGACTCGCGTGGGAACCCGGGCCAGGAACGGGATCAGCGCCGAGCGGAACGAATGGGGCAGTACGAACGCGATATCGCACCTGTGCCGGCGGACCGCCGCGGCGGCACGCAGCGTGCCGGCCGCGCCTCTCCTCAACTCGAGCACGGTGTCCACGTCGGGATGCATGCGCCACAGGGGGGCCAGCTTCGGCTTAACCAGCATGGCGATCGACGTCGCGGGATGCTGCTTGCGGTAGTGCTGCACGGCCGGCATCGCCATGACGCTGTCGCCGAGCCAGTTGACACCGCAGATCAGGGTGCGCCGGGCCTGATCGGCGGGCGCGAGCGGTTCAGTCGAAGCAGATTCGGGCGATACACTCATGAAAGGTTTCCGTGCCGCTGAGCAGCTCGATCTCCACGCGCAGGAAATAGATCGGCACGTCCCACCGGTCGATCTTGGGGAAGCGCACGGCATCTTTCTCCGTGGTGACGATGGCCTCTGCTTCCGCGCCCCGGCTGGCGTTGATGAGGTCGATGATCTCCTGCTGCGAATAGCGGTGGTGGTCGGCGAAGCGGCGGCGCAGCACGATCCGGGCCCCGCGGCGTGCGAGTTCGTCTTCGAACCCGTCGGGCGCGGCAATGCCGGATAGGGCCGTGACGTTTCGGCCGTCCAGGAAGGAGAGCTCTTTGTGCTCCCTGGAGAAGACGTTCTGAAGGTGTTTGGCGCGGTGCGTGCATTCGATGATCTCGGCCGCCGCGTTGAGGTCGCGGAGTTGTTGCTTGAGGTCTTCCGTTCCGGACCCGTCGCATTTCGTAATGAAGATGACGTCCGCCTTCCGGATATTCCGGATGGGCTCGCGCAGCAAGCCGCGCGGCAGCACGTGGCGGTTGCCGAATGGGTTTGTCCGATCGACCAGCACGATATCCAGGCGGTGCCGCAGCGCCAGGTACTGGAACCCGTCGTCGAGCACGAGCGTGTCGCAGCCCAAGGCGCCGATCGCATAGCGCCCGCTCTTCACGCGGTTCTTATCCACCAAGACGGCGACGTCCGGCAAATGCGAGGCCAACATATAGGGTTCGTCGCCGCTCATGGCGGAGTCCAGCAGCAGCGTTCGTCCGTCGGATACCACGCGCGGGGGCCGGCGTCGTTCACGCAAGAGCGCCGTGTCGAGGAACCGCTCGAGCAGGTTCGGCTCGACCTTCTTGTAGCCGCGGCTGAGGATCGCCACGCGGCGGCCCGCCTTCTGCAGGTTACGCGCGAAAACCTCTACCACCGGGGTCTTGCCCGTGCCGCCGACGGTGAGATTCCCGATGCTGATCACCTGGCACCCGAGCGTGTGATGCCTGAAGATGCGCTTACGGTACAGGAAATGGCGAATCTGCACCACGAGCCCGTACAGTCGCGACAACTGCCTCAGGAGCCAGCGCAGAAACGCCACGCCTCGACCGCGCGGCTGCTGGGGCCCGCCGTTGCGGATAATGGCGAGGACGTGGTTTTCCAGCTTTTCCAGCGTGTTCTGCCACACGGCGCGCCCTGTCGGGTAATGAACGACGAAAGATGAACAGTGAAAGACCTCGAGAACCTGCCTGCGTCGGAAAGAACCTTGAGAAGCCGCAGGCTGGCCTATGGTGCCACGTGCGCGGGGCGCGGTCAAGCCGGATGCAGCCTTCCCGCTTGTCTGCCGGAGTTACTTCCTATTATAGTGCTCCAGGCGCGAGGGGGGGGCGGGGCGCCCCCGCTGCCCGGATGGTTGGCAGGCCGAATGCGGCCCGTGGACGATCCGGGCCGGAGAAGGACCACTCGGGAGGGGCGCGGCAGATGAAGATTCCGTTGAATCTCGGCGGTGACCAGGGCCGGGCGGACAAGGTGGCTCACGATCGGGCGTTGGAGCAGGTGATCGACCGGTGCAACAAGGGCGACTGGGAAGCCAAGGAGGTACTGGTCAGCACCTTCATGGCCCTGCTCAGGACGATGGCAACGAAACGGGCCGCCGACCCGCGCCTGGCCGTACGTTACATCGATGCGGGCAAGAAAGGGCTGTTCAGGGCGGCGCAGAAATACAAACCCAGTATCGGGCCCGAGAAGTTCCAGGTCTTCGCCGTCGACTTCATAGAGAGAGAGATGGACAGTGTCGACAAGCGGAAAGGATTCTTGGGCCGGCTCTTTGGGGGCAGATAGCGGGGCCATCGCGCCTCGGCCGGAAGACATTCGCATTGTGCCGGCATGCTGGACCGAGCCGCTTGCGTTTGAGCGGTTCTTCGCCGCGGGCAGGCCGCTGGAAGTGGATGTGGGCTGCGGGAAGGGCCTGTTCCTCATCGCGCGGGCCAAGAAGCACCCGGACTTGAATTTCCTGGGGATCGACCGCCAACTTCGGCGGATCCGGAAGGCGGCGGGTCGTGCGGCTCGTGAAGGCGCCGCGAACGTGCGGCTGCTGCGCTGTGAGTCGAGCTATGCGGTGGAGTACCTGATTGCGGGGCCGATCGTTTCCGCCTACTACATCCACTTCCCCGATCCCTGGCCGAAGAAACGGCACCACAAACGGCGCCTGTTCTCGGCCCGATTCCTCGACGCGCTGGCGAAGACGCTTGTGCCGCTCGGCCGGGTTCACGTCGCGACGGACCACCGCGCGTATTTCGAGCACGTGTCCGCCCTGTTTGAGGCAGACGGTCGGTTTCATGCGAACACGCCTTTCGTTCCGCCGGAAGACGAACGCACGGCATTCGAGCGGATCTTTGTCGGCCAGAACACGCCCATCCATCGCTGTTCCTACTTCCTGGCGGGTTCCGGGAAGAGGTAACGGCTGACGAACGTTTCCGAACGCCACACGTACCGTGCCAGGGCGGTCCGGCGTCCTTCGGCGCCGAGCGTGCGCCTCCGAGCCGGATCCCGGGCGAGCTCGGCCATGTGGCTGGCGAGCTGGGCGGTGTCGGTGAAGAGCAGGCCGCCGCCGGAATCGAGTTTTTCCTTGAGGATCGGCAGGTCGCTGGCCAGAATCGGCAAGCCGGACAGCATGCCCTGCACGATGGCCTGTGAAAACGTTTCGCGCATCACGTGTTCGTCGCGGGACGGCACGATCATCACGTCCATTCGCCGCAGAAAAGCGGGGATTTGTTCGAACGGCATCCACGCATAGGCGGTAATGCCCGGTTTTGTGCGGGCGGGCGGCTGGCGAAACGACGCGAGGTGCAGGCGGCAACGCGTCCTGGTTTCCGGCGGAAGCCGTTCGAAGGCGCCGATCGCCGTATCGGCGCCCTTCCACGGGTTGTCGAGCTGCCCGATCACGCAGAAATGGGTCGTCTCGTTTTTTCGCGCGCCGGGGGCCGGCGGCGGGAAGAACAGGTCCGCGTTTGTGATGCCGTAATGCACGTCCACGACGGGATAGGCTTTGCGGTTGAAGTGTGCGGCTATCTTCCCGTTGACGGCCACGGCGGTGGTGGGGATTCGCGACTGAGTCAGTACGAACCGGCGCGACGGTTCCCGGTGCGCGATCAGCACGCAGCGGGGCACGACGCGCCGCGCGTGCAGGAGTCGAACGGCCGGGATGAGACTGTTGGCGACGTTGGCCAGCAGCAGAACGGAAAACCGGCTGCGTCGCAACTGCCACGCGGCGACGAACCCGTTCACCAGGGGCGTCGTGAGGCCGGGCGCCGCCGCAAGGATCGGGGTGGCGGGCGCGCACCACGCTTCGATCGTGGTCCGCCATGAGGGATGCGCGGCGACGGTGAGCGGGGCGCCGATCCGGACAAGGTCGCGGATCAGGTTGAGATTGAAGAGCTCCACACCTCGGACCACTTCCGTCTTGGGGCTGAGCAGCACTTTGTCCAGGAACAGCACGCTGTCTGTCCGACCCGTGTTGGGCGTGGTCATGGCCGCTGCCCTTCCGTGCGCGTGTGCAGGAGCCGTTCGTAGAATTCGAGCGTTCGTTCGGCCTGGCGCGAAAGCGAAAAGCGGCGTTGTGCCGTGGCGGAGCTGCTCGCGCGCATGCCGGCCAGCACCGAGGGAGCGGCGTGCAGCTCTGCGATTGCGGCTGCCAGGCGTTCCGGCGCCGGCTCCACGAGCCGGCCGGTCTCGCCCTCCTCGATCAGTTCGGGCAGGAAGCCGACGCGGCTGGCGACCACCGGCAGGCCGGCGGCCATGGCCTCGCGCACGGTTCTGCAGGACTGATCGGTGCCCGGCGCGGGGTAGACGAGCAGATCCATGGCGCGGTAGGCGGCGACGAGCCGCTCCCCGCGGCAGTAACCGGCGAGGACCACGCGGTCGAGCACGCCCATGCGCCTGGCGGGTTTCGTGATCACCGCCTCGATGTCGCCGCGCCCGACGACGAGCAGTCGCACACCGGGCAGATCGCGTGCCAGAAGGTGCAGCGCCGCCAGCGCCATGTCCAGGCGCCGATCCGCCCGGATGCGTGCGACCACGCCGAGCACAAAGGCGTTTGTGTCCAGGCCCAGCTCGCGGCGCAGGTTCAGGCCCGGGTCCCGCGCGAAGCGGGCCAGGTCGATGCCGGGTTCGATCACGTCGATTCGGGCCGGGTTCAACCTGAACCGGTGCGCGACGATTGCCTTTGTGCGCGGCCCGATCACGACGAAACCGTCTGTCCCCCGCGTACCGAACAGGCGGAACCGCACGCCGTGCTCCGGGCCGGCCGGTTCATAACAGCCGCGGACCACGATCGGGGCGCCGGGGAGACGGCGGGCCGCGAGGATTCCGATAAGGTGCGCGTTCGGCATGTGCCCGTGAACAACGTCCACACGGTGGGCGTTACCCAGCTCTGCGATTCGCCTCGCGTCGCGCAGGGCGGAGAGCAGCCGGAAGTGCTTCTTCATCTCGAGTACCACGGGCGCAAGCCCTTTCTGAGCGGCTTGATACGCGACCGAGTCCTCCGGCTGCAGGTGCGAGCGCCCGCACACGAACGTCACGCTCGCCCCAAGCGCCTGCTGGGCCGCCGCCAGATCGGCCGCGGGCTCGGCGCGCTCGCTCCACTTATGATTGCTCAGCAGGTGCAGGATGTGCATGGGCAGCAGCATGGTGGATGGTTCATGGTTGACGGTTAGCCGAACTTGCCCGAAAACTTACTCGAGAACTTACTCGGGAACATGCTCGAGACCCCACTCAAGAACTCACTCGACAGGACTGCGCACCCCGCTCTACACGCGCACGTCCAGGAAGTACTTCGGCGAACCCGACAACCGGACTTCTGCGCCCTTTTCCCGGATGGGCCTGCCGATCCCGTCGCAGGCGTCGGCGTAGGAAAACGGCAGGGCACACGTGATTTCGCCGGCGGTCGAATAGGCGAGCGCCACCCGTTCTCCGTCGGGCCGCTGAAAAAGAAACAGGTGCGTACCGTCGGCGGTTGGCGGCTTATCGGTGAACGTGGCCCCGCCGAGGACGGCCAGGAAGCGGGCGAGCATGGTGTAGGCCCGGCGTTGGCGCCAGTTGAGCGGGTCGGTGTCGTCCACGAGGCCATAGCCTCTGGCGGCCAGTCGCCACCAGTACACGCGTTCCACCATGCCGGAGCAGAGGGCATGCAGCAGATAACGAATCATGTAGTTGGCGTAGTCCTCCTCCGTTACGCTCGGGTCGTTGAACCGCGGCCCGGGCGACTCGTAGGGCGATCCGACGGGTGAATAGACGCCGGCCCCTTTGATCGGCCAGTTCACTTCCGACACCACGATTCGGTCTGCGCACTGGGGTGTGGAGCGGGCGACGGCACGGGCGAGCGCGAATTTGGCCAGTGCATCGAAGGGCCCCTGCCTGTTTTCGGGTGCGCCGCGGCGGTCCACATAGAGGTGCAGGGAGAGCGCGTCGAACGACAGGGGTTCCGGACACGCGCGCAGCGCGGCCATCGCGAATGGGTATTCGAAGTCGATGACCGCAGGCCCCATGAGCCGGACATCCGGGTAGCGGGCGCGTATGTCGCAGCAGGCATTCATAAGCCGCCGGTATTCGTCGAACGTCCACACCCCCCATTTCACGCGGTTGACCGCATGCCCCAGCTCGACCCATTCGGCGACGTCCGCGACCTGTTCGAGCATCCGCTCGACAAAGGATGCCCAGCGTTCGGGGTCGCGAACGGCGAGCCGGTCTTGAACCAGTGCGACGGAAACGGGATGCCCTCGGCCGTACAGCGCGCGCGCGCAGCGGACGGAGAAATCCAGTTCCGCGGCCGACCGATGGTGGGCGAGGCGCAGCAGCACTGGCGTGCGGCCGAGCCCCGCCAGGGCCTCCAACTCCCGCTCGGCCGTCTGCGGAGTCGGATGAACGGCGATGCCGATTCTGTCCTGCATCAGGACCGGCATGCGGTAGCAAACCCGGCGCAGGGCGCGGAACTCGCGCCACACCGGACCCGCCCCCGCCAGGGTTGCGCAGGCCATGCGGCAGACGTTGGCGAACGGGTAGTACCGTTTGCGTTCGGCGGCGCGCATGGCGCTTATGGGTTGCCCGGAACGGTCGTCCCAGATCCAGATGTCGCGCGGGTCCGGATACGCAGGCCCGGAGAGGCCCTGGCGTCTTCGCGCGGCGGTTCGGAGGGGATGCCGCAGCCGGCGCGTTCGCGTATGCCACGCGAAACGGCGCCGATACCGGCACTCCAGCCGCTGGAACGCCGCGGGCGGCCTCATCGGGGCGAAATACATCTCCTTGAAGACGCGCAGCAGTTCGGATGGCAACGCGATGCGCGACACGTCGAACGCGCATTCGGCCAGCGACACGGCGGTCCGCAGCCGGGCTCGATTCAGGTCGATGAACTGCACCTCCGCCCATGCGGCTGTCGCCGTCCGTCGCAGCAGAATGTTCTGGTTCCCGAGATCGCGGTGCACGATTCCGGCATCGTGCATCGCGCGGACGCCGTCGGCTACGCACTGCAGCAGGTCCATGAGACAGCGGGCTTCCGGCCGTTCGGCGTAGAGATAGTTCAGTTCAGCGCGAAAGGAGGAAATGCCGTCCTGGTATTCCGAAAGGAAGTAGCTTTCCTTCAGCCGGCTCCCGTCCCAGCGGTCGAGAAAGGCGATCGGGGCGGGAGTCCCGACACCGCGTTCGCGCAGCGCCGCGGCGATAACCCAGGAGCGGCTGGCTTTGGACCCGCGCCGCCTGTCGAGCAGGTTCTTCAGCGCGTGCTCCCGGCGATAGATCTTGACGGCCGCCTGCACCGTGCGGCCTGCCGCGGCCAAGGAAAGGCGTACCGTCCGGTTCCGGCCGAGCGTAGGCCGGCCGGCCCCGACGCGGCTCAGCAGGCCGGCCAGTCCTTCCAGCTGCGTCCGGAGTTCCGGGCAGTCGAAATCGGCGCTGATCGCGCCCCGATACCGGCCGATCTCTTCCGTGAATGGCGTGGCTTTCTTCATCACAATCCGCGGCCTTCCGTCGAGGTGTGTGTGCCGCCGAGTATTTCCAGCGGATGAATGCACAGCAACGGATACGGGGCCGTTCGAACCGTATCCTATCCGCTGCGGTTCATTCATCCGTTGCAGATATTCTCGTCTTCTTAGTCCTTCCGGCGCTCCACCGCACGTTCCGCGCCTCGCTCGGCGGTTCGGATCTGCGCCAATCCGCGGAGGCAGCGCGCGGCGCCGGCTCTCCGCAGGCCCTCGAACCGTGCCATGCCCGCCGGATCCCGCGGGACGAGGGGATGCCACTGATGATAGCAGATGGCGGCGTGTTTGACGCTGATCCCCTTGAGCCCCAGCAGCCGGAGCCGGCGTTCGAGATCCGTGTCTTCGCCGACCCCGGCCGTCGTAAACTCCTCGTCGAACCCGTTGACAGCCGCCATGTCGGACTTCCAGCACGAGAAATTGCAGCCTTTCAGCGGCAGGTCCGACGGGCCAATCCGTTTCCAGGCCCGGTACGGGATTCGAAAGGCGGCCTCGAGATGCCGAATCCGGCCGGCCAGCGCATCGACGAGGCCTGAGAGCCAGATCCATTCCAGTCGCCCGGCGCGGACAGCTTCTTCGCTGAGCCGCGCCGTGACTTGCGCGCTGAGCTGCACGCGCCGGCCGACCAGGAAGGAACCGGCGGCGCGGCCCCGCAGGTGTGCGTCCACAAAACGCCGGTGGGGAATGCAGTCGGCATCGAGGAAGATGAGGTAGTCCGCGGCACTGTGCGCGATGCCCATGTTCAGAATCCTGCACTTGCGAAAGCCGGCGTCTTCCTGCCGAACATGCCGAACGGGACCCGACAGCTGCCCGACACAACGCGCCACGACTTCCGCCACCTCGGGTCCGGAGCCGTCGTCGCAGATGATGGTCTCGAAATCCGCACGGGTCTGACGCCGCAGGCCGGCCAGCGTCCTGGCCAGGAACTGAGGCTGATTGTACGTCGCCACCAGAACAGACGCCTGCAAGCTGCCGCGCCTCCTTTCCCCGCGCCGCCGCCGCCCCCGCCGAACCCCCATGTTGTAGTCGGCATCGCCCCGCTTGTGAAGCCGAAATTGTCGCCTGCCCTTCGGCGCCTCGCGACGGGTGTCGGACGCCTTTGTTTCATTCCCGCGGCCGCGCCTCGCGTTCGCGCAGCAGCGTTTCCAGGCTGCGCCTGGCCTTTTCGAAGTCGGGCTGGATGCGCAACGCTTTCGAGAAGTGGGTGATGGCCGCCTCGCGGTCGCCGCGCAGGCGCAGGGCCAGGCCGAGATTCCCGTGCGCTTCGGCGAAGTCCGGGTCGCTTTCGACCGCGGCGGAAAAATGGAGGATGGCTTCGTCGTACCGCTCCCGCGTGGCGAACACGACGCCGAGATTGTTGTGGGCCTTGGCGCAAGCGGGGTCGGACTCGAGCGCCTGGCGATAGTGGTCGACGGCCCGCTCCACCTGCCCCAGCTTCTTGAGGGCCAGCCCGAAATCGTTGTGGGCCTCGGCCGAATGGGGCACGTCGGCCAGGACCCGCGAGAAATGCGCCAGCGCCGGCGTCAGCTGTCCGGATTCGGCCAGGCTCTGGCCGAGCTTCTTGTGGACCTTGGGCGCGTCCGGCGCCAGTTCGAGCGCGCGGGAATAGTGCTCGACGGCGAGTGCGTACCGATCCTGCCGCTCAAACGCATCGCCGAGATTGAGCCGGGCCTTGAGGGAATCGGGATTGCGCCTGACGGCCTCGGAGAACTGGACGACGGCGTTCGTGTAGTCGCCGGCGTTCGCGAACGCGGCGCCGAGGTTACCGGGCAGATCCTCATTCCGCGGGTCCAGTTCGAGCGCCGCGGAGAAATGGAGCAGGGCCGCGTCATAATCCTTGCGCCCGGCGAAGATGAGGCCCAGGTTGTGGTGCGCTTTGCCGTAGAAGGGATCCACCTCGAGCGCGCGCGAATATTGGGCGGCCGCCTCGTCGAGACGGCCCATGGCCGCCAGCGCCAGGCCGAGGTTGTTGTGGCCGCGCCCCTTGTTCGGCGATTTGGCGACCACATCGCGCCACAGCGCCAACTCATCGCGCCACGTCTCGTTTCGGCGGTGCGTCGCCCAGCCGGCCGCGCCCGTGAGCAAGGCGGTGAGCGCGATCCAGCCGAGCCGTATCGCGCGCGGGCGCACCCCTCTGCGTTGCAGGGCGGACAGCCCGGCCGCCGCGCCGCCGGCCAACACCATGGTGAAGCCTGCCATGGGCAGGTACAGGCGGTGTTCGAAGATCACGTCACGCAGCGGCACCACACTCGACTCCACCGACAGCGCCAGGAAGAAGAAGAGGATGCCGAACCCCACCAGGCGGTTTCTCCTGAACAACGCCACTCCGGCCGCGCCCACCAGCAGCAGGCATCCGAGCGAAAGGAGTGTCGGCAGCTCCCACAACGTCGTGGCTATCGGATAGTGGTAGTCGACGTTTTGGGGCCAGGGCCAGACCAGGAGCCGGATGTAGGTGCGCATCACATGGAATTGGGTTAGCAGATAGTGCGTGCGCGGGATGATGCGCGCCTCGGTCGCCAGCCCTTGGATCGTGCCGGGGTGACACAGCGCGCAGAGGGGGACGGCGACGCCCACGGAGATGACGGGAAGCAGGCGCAGGAGCCGTTTCTTACGCCCCGTGCCGGCGGCCGGGGAGAAGGCGGCTTCCAGAAGGAGGATGGCGAACGGCAGGGTGAATGCAATTTCCTTGCTGAACATGGCCAGCACGGTGCCCGTTACGGCGCCAGCCGACCACAGGAGGCGCTGGCGCGCGGCGTCGGGGCGGGTGTGTGCGGCCTTCAGATGGCAGACCATGGCCAGCAGGTAGAACAGCGTGGCGAGGCATGCGGCACGTTGGACGATATAGGTGACGGCCTGCGTCTGGACGGGATGCGCGACGAAGAGCAGAGCCGGCAACAGCGGCGTCATGCGTCTGGAAAACGGTGGCCCGGCGCCGCCCGGCGCGGCAAGCAGCAGGCGGACGAGCCACCACAGCAGAAGGCCAGTCGCGATGTGGAGTGCGTTGTTGACGAGATGATAGCCGAAGACGCCAAGCCCGCCGAACCGGTAGTTCAGCGCGAGGGTCAGATAGGTTACGAAGCGGAACGGATTTCGCTCCCAGATGGCGCGGATGTTGCCTGGATCGCGGATGGTCTCGTTGTCGACAATGGCCGGCTTGTCGTCGAAATGGAAGGAACAGTAGAACGCGTTTGCATAACAGCACAGGCCGACGGCGACGATCAGGAGGGGAGCAACGAGGTCCACGCGGCGGGCTGCCGCCGCGGCAGGCGGTTTCATTCGCGTGTCTCCTTCGCCGTGCGGACATCCTGCAGAGCCCGGCGTACGTCTTCGGAATCCGGCGCGAGGTCGAGCGCCGCGGAGAAGTGGCGTGCGGCGGCATCGAGCCTGCCCAGCCCGGCGAGCGCGTTGCCCAGTTGCGTGTGCGCCCTGAGGTAGTCGGGTTTGACGAGCAGGGCCCGCGAGTAGCAGGTAACGGCTTCTTCCAGCCGCCCGTTCTCCGCAAGGAGCCGGCCGAGATTGTGCAGCGCCCGGAAGTTACGGGGCGCCAGCCGGATCGCCGCGCTGTAATGGGCGATGGCCTGGGCGCTCCGGCCCCGCGCGGCCAGAGCGACGGCGAGGTTGTAGTGCAGAGCCGCGTCGTCGGGCGTGATGACCAGCGCCTGGGAATAGTGGGCGAGGGCGGCCTCGATCGAGCCCAACTTGAACAGGACGCCGCCCAGCACCGAGCGGGTTGCGGCATCGGCGGGGGCCAGGACCAGCGCCCTGGAGTAGTGTTCGGCGGCCTGTGCGGGCAGCCCCTGCCTGAAGAGCGCATGGCCCAGCACCACCTGTGTCGCCGCCAGGTCGGGTTTCAGCCGCAGGGCCGCGGAGAGGTGCCGGGCCGCCTCCTCCATTCGCCCCATGTCATAGAGGGCGACGCCGAGATTGTTGTGCGCGTCCGCGTACCCTGTCCGGATCTGAAGCGCGCGCGAGTAGAGACGAACGGCTTCCTCCGGATTGCCCGCTTTGCCCTTGGCTACGCCGAGATTGTAGTAGGAGTCGGCCAGGCGCGGTCGGATTTCGAGCGCTTTCGACAGGTGAAGCACGGCTTCGTCCACGCGCGAGTCGTCCAGCAGCGCGTTGCCCAGATTGCTGTGCCCGGCGTAGCTGTGCGCGTTGACCGCCAGCGTATGCCGGAAAAGGCTGAGGCTGTCGAGCCAGTGCCGGGCTTGGAACGCCGTACGCAGGCCGAGCAGGAGCAGGACCGCCGCGCACACAACCCACGCACGGCGCTGCCGTTGCCGGCTCATCAGGCCGGCCAGTGCGAGCGCCGGGCCCAGCATGGACACGTAGAGATAGCGGTCGGCCACGGTCGAGAACTCCTGGAAGCCGAAAGGGACAAGGCCGGCCACCGGCAGCACGCCGATGACGAACACGGCCACGCCGGCTGCCGCAAGGGTTCGCCGGCCCTTCACGGCGAACCAGGCCAGGAACACGCCGACCAGGAGGCCGGCTGCCCACATCATCGGATGGGTCAGGACAACCTGCGGGGTGCGACCGTAATCCGCACAGAAGGAGAGCGGCACGACGAGCTTGTAGACGTAGAATGCGACGGCGTCCAGCGCAACCAGCGGCCTGGCCACAACCGGGGGCGGCGCCGTACTGCGATGCGCCGCAGGCTGCAGGCCCGCCGCATACAGCGTACAACAGATGCCGGCGGCCAGCCAGAGGATCAGGATCCAGTGCAGGGATTGGGCCCGGCCGCGCCGTCCGGTCCCGCGTTCGAGCGCCAGCGCGGCCGTCGCGGCCGCCAGAAGCGGCAGGACTGCCGCCGCGGGCTTCGACAGCAGGGCCAGCGCGCAGCAGACGGTGGCGAGCACGTAGTGCTTCATCCTGCTCCCGACGGACCGGCATCGAGCGGCCAGATAGTGCCACACAGCCACCAGACAGAGCAGGCCGCAGAGCACATCCTTCGCGCCCGTTACCCAGCAGACAGCCTCTGCCTGAACCGGGTGCAGCGCGAAGAGCAGTGCGGCGGCCGCCGAGGCCGCCAGGCGATACCGCACGCATCGCTCCCTCGAGCCGTTCGTATCCGCCGTCCCGTGTTTCTCCCGCGCGTTCAGGACGAGACGGCTTGCCGAAAAGACCACCAGCGCCGAAAGCACGTGCAGAACAATGTTGAGCCTATGAAACGGCGCCGGCGATAAGCCCGTGACGCCCGCTCCCCCGCAAAGCTGTGCCGTCAAAGCCCATACCGTGTAGGTGAGGGGAATGTACATGTACTGGAACGGCTCGTGCCAGAAACGCGCCACGCTCCGCGCGGTTACAGGGCGAAAGCCAGGGTTTTCGGAGACATTGATGTCGTCGTCCCAGTTCACAAAGCCCGCGCGCAGCGCAGGGCTGTAGACTACGACCGTCACCCCCGCGATCAGCAGCACGGCTGCCCACAGGACGAGCGTGGGCCGGCCCCCGAACACGTCCTTCTCGTGTGCGCACGGCGTTCGCGTCATCGGGCTCGCTGGCGTTCGTGTCATGGGCTTCGCGTGGAAAGGGCCTACTGTACACCCAGTTCCTCGAAAATGAAAGGCCAGCCGGTTTCGAGCTTGACACTTTATTACAAGTGTAATATATTGCCGGTGTTGGGGAGGGGCCATGAAGAAGAACCCGCGCATATCGCAGGCGGAATGGGAGGTGATGAAAGTGGTATGGGACCGTGCGCCGCTGACGGCGAATGAGATTGTGGACGAATTGGCGGGTCGCAACGGGTGGCACCACCGGACGGTGCGTACGATGCTGAACCGGTTGGTGAAGAAAGGGGCGCTGCGGTTCCGAGCGGAAGGCAAGCGCTACATTTACCGGCCGAACATAGCGAAGGCAGACTGTGTCACGCAGGAGGCGCAAGGTTTTCTGGACCGGGTATTCGGCGGGTCGGCCGCTCCGATGCTGGTTCATTTCGTGAAGAATGCCGAGTTGTCGGCGGAGGAGATTGGCGAGTTGCAGCGGATACTCGAGGGCAGGAAAGAGGGCTCGTGATGGCCGTTTGGCTGCACATGGCGGATTCGGTACTGGCCTGGCTGGTTCGGACGTCTTTCCAGGCGTCGGTGCTGGTGCTGCTGATCTTCGCGGTACAGAAGGTCTGCGGCAGGGCGTTGCGTCCTGCCTGGCGGCATGGGGTCTGGCTGCTGGTGCTTGTGCGGTTGTTGATGCCCGTGACCCCGTCCACCGGGCTGAGCGTGTTCAACGTGTTTGTCATGGACGCGCGTGACGTGGTGGTGCGCGCGGCGGCGTGCGTCGGTCCGCATCCTGTTGGCGGCACGCCGGCTTCGGCCGATCCGGCCGGCGGCGCCGGCTGGGCCGGCGGAGTCGGCTGGTTGTCCGGCCTCCTCATTCTGGTTTGGCTGGCGGGCGTGGTGTTTTTGGCCGCACGCCTCGTGGTGGCGCGGATGCGACTGCGTGCCCACTGTCGCGCGCTCTCGCCTTTGGCAGCGGGCGGCCTGTGGAATCTGCTGGACCGATGCAGGTTGGAGATGGGCGTCAGGACGCGCCCGGCATTGGTCGAGACGGCGCGGGTGCAGACGCCCGGCATTCTCGGCGTGATTCGGCCCCGGCTTCTTCTTCCCGAAGGGATGAGCCGGGCGTTTGACGCGTCGGAGCTGCGTTTCGTTTTCCTTCACGAGTTGGGGCACCTGAAGCGCGGGGACCACCTGTTCGCTTTTCTGACGGCCGTTCTCGGCATTGTGCACTGGTTCAATCCGCTGGTCCGGTTTGCCTTCTCGATGATGCAGGCCGAGCGCGAGCTGGCGTGTGACGCGCTCGTGTTGGGCACGACGGACAGGGGCGAGAACCGTGCGTACGGGCGGACGATCATTCGGGTCCTCGAGCGGATGAATGGTCCCGTCCGCGTGCCCGGGCTGGCGGGCATTCTGGAGGATCTGCGGCATTTGAAGTATCGCATCGAGAGCGTGGCCCGGTTCGCGCCGGGACAGGGGCGATGGCCTGTGGCGGGCGCCGTTTTGCTGCTGGGGTTGGCGCTGACGGGGCTGACCGACGCCGCCAGGCCGACCCCGGATGGGGAGCAGGGGCCGCCGGTGCCCGTTGCCGCGCACAGCGGGGCGGAGGAGGCTCTTCGTTCGGTCGTTGTGCGGCATGTCCGCTTTGAGCGGACGTCGGTGAGCGATGTGATCCGGTACATGAACGCGGCGGCAGCGGGTGCGGGCCTGTCCGCGGAGCGGCTGCGCATCGTGGATGTCGTCTGGCCCGAGGACCGCCGCGTGAGCCTGGAGCTGAGAGACGCTTCGCTGTTGGACGTTCTGCGCGAAATGACCGGTCGCGCCCGACTGGCCTATGATTCGAACGGCAGGTTCGTCTGGGTCCTGCCGCGCTGAACGCAGGAGCGGCGTCCCGCCGCGCTTTCCTGGTTGCCTTCGTTTTCCCGTGTTCGTCTTGCCCGTTGTGGCCGGGTGCGTCAGGCTGCGTCGTGTCGATCTTCCTTTTATTGCCGCGGGATTCCGGGTATGGTCACCGGATGGACTTCGCGGAGCAGGTCAAGGCGGTTGAGGTGCGGCTTGATGCGCTGTTACCGGCGGCGGCGGAACCGCCGCAGGCCCTGCACGAGGCGATGCGCTATGCCGTTTTCACGGGCGGGAAGCGCCTGCGGCCTCTGCTGTGCCTCAACGCGTGCGCGGCGGTGGGCGGCGAGCAGGCGGCGTGCCTATCGCCGGCGTGCGCGCTGGAGATGATGCATGCCTTCTCGCTGATTCACGACGATCTGCCGTGTATGGACGATGACGAGCTGCGGCGGGGCAAGCCGACGTGCCACGTTGTTTACGGGCAGAGTACCGCGCTGCTGGCCGGAGACGCGCTGGCCATTCTTGCGTTTGAGGTCCTCGCGGATTCCGCGCCGCCCCTGCCGTTCACGGCGGGGGATCTCGTGCGGGAGCTGGCCGCGGCGACCGGGCATGCGGGAATGGTCGGCGGGCAGGCGGAAGATCTCGAGGGCGAGCAGTACGCCGGTACGGAGGGCAGGCGGCTGCTGGAGCGTATTCACAGGAAGAAGACGGCGGCTTTCATTCGGGCCGCGATACGGACGGGCGCGATGCTCGGCGGCTGCGACGAACGGCAACTGGCCTGTCTCGCGGCGTACGGCGAGGACATCGGACTCGCCTTTCAGATCGTGGACGACATTTTAAACGTGACGGGCACGCCCGAGGAACTGGGCAAGGCCGTCGGTTCGGATTCGACGCGGGGGAAACTGACCTATCCGGCGGTATACGGGCTGGCGGAATCCCGGCGTTGTGCGCGGGATCTGGTCCAGCGCGGTGTCGAGCGGCTTGCGGGGCTGGCCAGCCAGTCGGCGGGACTCGTTGAATTGGGGCGTCTGGTCGTGGAGCGGAGAACATAATGAAGGCACAGGGTCATGCGGTGCGGGAAGCCGGTTTTGCAGACGCGATAAGCATCTTTAACCTCATCAAGGTTTATCCGGACGAAGTCTTGCCGCGGCCGATAAGCGGGATCGTGGAGAATATCGACCGGTTTCTCGTGTGCGAGCGCGATGGGGAGATCGCAGGCGCCGTCTCCTGGCAGATCCTGCCGGAGATGGGGCGGGTGAAGGATCCGTCGGTCGAAATCAAGTCGCTGTGCGTCGCCAAAGCCTTTCATCGGCAAGGAATCGGCAGCGCCCTGGTCGCGGCGGCCATCGCGCATATCGAGCGGCTTCGGCCGGCCAAGATCGTCGTGTTGACGTTCACGCCGGCCTTCTTCGCGCGGTTCGGGTTCAAGGAATGCCCGAAGGAGACCCTCATGCACAAGCTGTACATGGGTTGCATCAACTGTTCGAAATACGATTCTCCGTTCACGTGTCCGGAGGTCGCCATGACGCTGGACGTCCTATGAACGCCGCGTTTCTCTATTCGGCCGAGATGGCGAAGCTGAGCTATCCTCCCGATTGTCCGTTCAAGACCGAGCGTGCCGTCATGACGCGCGAACTCCTTGCGTCTATGGGCTTGCTGCACGGCGCCGGCCGGCGGGAAGCCGTTCCGCGCCCCGCCGACAGGGCGTGGCTGGAGCGGTTTCACACGCCGGCGTATGTGGAGCACCTGCAGCTCGCTGCCCGGGGCAAACTCAGCGCGGAGGGATTCCGGATGGGGTTGGGGACGCCGGACTGTCCCGTGTTTGCCGACATGTACGAGTATCCGCGTTGGGCGGTCGGCGCGACGACGACGGGCGCCGATCTGATCCTGGCCGGTGAGGCGGACGTGGTGTTCAACCCGTCCGGCGGGTTTCATCACGCCAGAGCGGAGACGGCCGCCGGTTTCTGCTATCTGAACGATCTGGTGCTGGCCTGTATGCGCTTGGCGGGTGCGGGCCGTCGCGTCCTGTATCTGGATGTGGACGTGCACCACGGTGACGGCGTGCAGGAGGCTTTCTACGCGCGCCGCGACGTCTTGACCCTCTCGTTCCACGAGAACGGGCACACCCTCTTTCCGGGCAGCGGGTTCGTCGGCGAGTCGGGCGAGGGCGACGGCACGGGCTACAGCGTGAACGTACCGCTGCCGCCGGGCACGTTCGACGAAGAGTACCTGCGTGCCTTTCGGAGTGTGGCCGTGCCGATTGCCGAGGCGTTTGACCCCGGCGTCGTCGTGTGCCAGTTCGGCATGGACACGCTGGCCGGGGATCCGCTTGCGCATTTGCGCTTGACGAACAACGCGCACGCGGAGATCGCGCGGATTCTGTCGGGACTGGGCAAACCGCTGCTGGTCACAGGCGGCGGCGGGTACAACGTGCCGAACACGGTGCGGGGTTGGGCTCTGGTCTGGAGCACCCTGTGCGGCGGGGAGGAGGAGCCTGCGACGCTCGGGCTCGGCGGCGTGATGCTGGAGAGCACCGAGTGGCGCGGCGGGCTGCGGGATCGGGCGGTGGCCGTGCACGGCGCGGATGCGCGGCGGGTGCACAAAGACGTGTCCGCGGCCATCGAGGCCGTTCGCTCAAGCATCTTCCCGCGGCTGGGGCTCTGAGAGCCGGCGAACCGGCGCCTTTCTCCGGCGTTGTCGGCTGGGCCGGGATGCATGGCAGGAGGTCCAGCCGGGCCTGTGTGAATGTCGCGGCCAAAACGTGTGCCCGGTCGCAGATCCGTCCACGGCGGAGGACGCAGGGCAACGGTTGGCGGGATTGGCGTCGCCGCCCCTGATCCCGGCGCGCTACGGCTCGGATTCCTCGCCCAGGCCGTACACCTTGATGATCCGGCGGCCCACCGTCGTATAGACGGTCTCCCGTCCGCGGAGGAAGTAGGGGCCCGTGACCAGAGCGGAGAGCACGAACGCCAGAAACATGCCTTTCATGAACCAGGATTTCGCGCGGAACAGAACGAAGAACGCCACGTACAGAAGAGACAGCGCGAACATGGCAATTCCGATGCGCGCATTGGTGAAGATGATCGCGAAGCACAGGCCCGGCAGGCAGACGACGAGGAAGAACTGCAGGAAGCCCTCGATCAGGCTGGAGATGAGCAGCCCCGCGCAGACCAGCACCAGAAGGGCCATCGTGGCAAGCAACACCCATTGCACCAGTTGTTCCTGCCTGGCGGCGTGAATCTGGAGGAAGATCATGGGCGCGGCGAACGCAACGAGAGCCGCGACAAAGGCGACAAGCCGTTTGACCAGGCGGCCGGTCGCACGGCTCTGTTCCCTCTGCCGCTGCCTTTCCTCCAAGCCGGCCTTCGCATCCGGCATCTGCTGCGCGGAGCGTTGGAGAACCGGATTCATCTCCCCCGGCAGCGGGCCCAGGCGCACGGGCTTCTCCGGCCCCGGCATTCGGGTGGGGATCGGGCCGTCCTGGCCGAGTTTCACGGGCGGCGGTTTCGGCCTGTCTTCGTCGCGGGTGAGGAACGGACCTTGCTCCGGCTTGCGCAGGCGCAGTTTCGCGCGCGGCAGCGGCGCGGCCGGCTCCTGAGGCGGCGGCGAGGCGGGTGCCTTTTTGGCCGGGGCGGGGGCGGCGGCGGGCGGCGCGCCTGTCGGGGTGATTCGAATGCCGGTTCCGCACGATGGGCACTCGAAGGCTTCGGCCGAAATATCGTCCGCCACGGTGTAGCGCGCATGACACTTCGGACATACAATGCTCTTCCCCATAGAGAATCCTTCCCCTAACCGCGGACGCCGTGCATTCGCCGTCCTACGCGGAGTTGTACTCACCCGTCCGGCCAGCAGCATATCACAGGCGGTCGGGGCGTGCAACCCCGGAACCCCGACCTCGCGGGCAGGCCATGCGCGTCAACGCAGGTGCAGATCGCCGTCCACTCTGAAGCCGGCCGGCAGTTTGGCCTTGAGTTCTTCAGCCGACACCGCGTAGCAGGGGTCGATTTCCAGTTTGTGCACCGGCGTGTTGCGCGCATCCCTTGGCACGGGGATGCCGGCCTGTTCGAGCCATCCCGCCCATTTCGACATCATATCGCGGCGGGCGGCTTCGGCGGAATCGGCGCCCGCCGCATTCTTGAGCGGCGAGAACTCCTGGCCGCGGGCGAACTCCAGCAGCAGCGCATTGCGGGCGTCCGGCAGCGCGTCGAAGATGAACTTCTCGAACTTGTACGCGTTGGGTTGCTCGGGCGTGACGGTCCGGCCGTGCTCGTCGCAGAAGGGCACCTTCTTGAACGCACGATGGAACGGGAGCCCGGCGTCGGCTTCCCGGGCCAGGAATTCACGGCTGAATACGTGGATCGCCACGCTGCCGAAGAGGAATTTCAGCTCGCCGTCGGGCCGCGTTGCGTATTTTTGTTCACGGGTCAGTTCGGTGTACTCGACGACAGCCAGGCCGCCGTCCTTCTTGACGACCATCCCGAGTCCCTCCTCGGGATCCCGTTTCGCGCAGACCTTCAGCGACATGTCGGCGTCCGCCGCCAGGTGTCGGCCGATGAATTCCGGATCGGCCACCTGAACGAGGGCGTTGTCGACCTGGAAGTAGAACAGCGTGCTCAGCCCGCGCTGTTTCATGTCGTCCAGGTTCCCGGTCTTGGCCAGGGCGCTCAACGTGCCGCCGTGCCCGTCGGGGCTGAGGAACAGGTGGTCCGGGGCGTCGAGGACGATCTTGCCGTCGGCGTCGAAGGCGGGCAACATCCCCTGTATGAAGAAACGCACGTTTTCCGGCGCGAGTCCGAAGCCATCGTGTTCGGTGAAGAACGCGCGGGTGGCCGCGTCGTTGGTCTGGCTTGTCATGACGTAGAAGGGGATGTTGGTTTGGTACAGGCGTTCGAGCGCGAGGATCTTGCGCGCGTGTATGTCGAAGAGGGTCATGTTGGTGATGGGGCCAAGCGGATAGGCCCCCTTCGGCCCGTCGAAGCCCAGACGGGTGCCCTGCCCCCCGGCCACGAGGATGACGCCGACTTTGCCGTCCCGCAACGCCTGCTCGCCCCTTGCGCGCGCGTCGGCCCGTGTGGCCGGCTGCTGCGCCAACCGCACAACGTCGGCCGGTTCGATATCCGGGTGGGAGGTCCCGGTTTCATCGCCCGCCCCCAACGATTGGCTCAGTTCCGCGACCAGGGCGGGATCGAGCGTGGCGATCTGGTCCAGCAACGCCTCGCGTTGCATCTCGTTCAAAGCGGCCCAATGCCGAAGCGCATGTTCCTGGCCGCACGTTTTCAAGGTGGTCCTGGCGTCTTCGTATGTCATGATGCCCGTCTCCATTCGGCCTGCGGTTCGCTCCCGTTTCCAGGTTTGGCATATTATGGGGAAACGACCCAAGAAGCAATGTCTATGCGTCTTTGGCGCCCGCGGGCGGAAACGACTTATTCTGCTTGCCAAACAGCCGCGTGGCGCTAGAGTATGCAGTCTGTGCCGCCGGGCACAGCGGCGGGTTGCTGCTACCTTTGGGGTCGCTCCAGATGCAACTTGGGCTCATCTCAATCCTGTTTTGCGCCGTGTCCTATTTGTCGGGGGCCATACCGTTCGGGTTCCTGTTCGGGCTGGCACGCGGCATCGATGTGCGCGAAGAGGGCAGCGGGAATATCGGGGCGACGAACGTCTTTCGCACGGTCGGGAAAGGATGGGGCGTGCTGACGTTCATCCTGGACGTGGTGAAAGGGTTCATCCCGGCATTTCTCTTGCCCTTGGCCGTCGGGAGGATGACCGACGCCTACGGTGAACTGCCGGGTCTTGGGGTGCTGTTCGGCATATGGGCGGTTGCGGGGCACAATTGGCCCGTGTTTCTGGGATTCAAAGGGGGCAAGGGGGTCGCGACCACGGCGGGGGTTCTTCTGGGTGTCGCATGGGAATCGGCGCTGATCGGGTTGGTGGCGTGGCTGGTGATCTTTCTCTCGGTCCGGTACGTTTCGCTGGCGTCCATGTCCGCCGCCCTGATCATCCCGGCGGCCGGGTGGTGGCTGTATGTCGGAGACGACTACTTCTTGCGGCCGGTGGTATTGAGTCTGCTCGGTGCCGTGGTCATCATGCGGCATCACGCGAATATTGAGCGGCTTCGGAAGGGGACCGAGAACCGATTCCGTTTCGGGAAGAAGGGGTAGGGATGGGGAAGAATCTGGTTATCGTGGAATCGCCGGCCAAGGCCAAGACGATCAACAAGATGCTGGGCGAGGATTTCGTCGTTAAGGCGTCGATGGGGCACGTTCGCGATCTGCCGGCCCGGAAGTTCGGTGTGGACTTCAAGAAGGATTTCGAGCCGGAGTACGTGATCGTCGACGGTCGGAAGAAGGTGATCCAGGATTTGCGTCAGGCGGCGGCGAAGGCGAGCAGTGTTTTCCTGGCGCCCGACCCGGACCGCGAAGGCGAGGCGATTGCCTGGCATCTGGAGCAGTTGCTGCAGGAGGACGCGGGCCCGGACAGGATTCATCGTGTGCTGTACAACGAAATCACGCCGACCGCGGTTCGGGCCGCATTCGAGCACCCCGGCAAAGTGGACCGGCGGAAGGTGGACTCGCAGCAGGCGCGGCGGATTCTTGACCGCATTGTCGGCTACAAGGTCAGCCCGCTGTTGTGGCGCAACGTGCGCAGGGGCTTGAGCGCCGGGCGCGTGCAGTCGGTCGCCTTGCGGCTGGTCTGCGAGCGCGAGCAGACCATTGCCAATTTCGTTCCCGAAGCGTTCTGGATCATCGGAGCCCGGGTCCGCAAGGAAACGGATCCGCTGGCGCCGTTCGAGATCAGGCTGGCCAGGATCGACGGTGAGAAGGCGGAGGTGCACACCGCCGAGCACGCCGATCGGATCCGGCAGGATCTGGAAAACCGGACCCTGCGCGTGGCCAAGATTACGACGCGCGAGATCACCAAGAGGCCGCCGCCGCCGTACATCACCAGCACCCTGCAGCAGGCGGGTTCGTCCCACTGCCATTTCTCGCCGGCCCGGACCATGCGGATCGCGCAGAAGCTCTACGAAGGGGTGGATTTGCCCGAGGGCACGGTCGGGCTGATTACGTACATGCGGACCGACTCCGTCCGCGCGGCGCCGGGCGCCGTAGAGGCGTGCCGTGCCCTGATTCAGAGCCGGTACGGCGCGGACTACGTGCCCGAGAAGCCGAACGTATTCAAGAGCCGGAGCGGCGCACAGGAAGCGCACGAAGCGATTCGTCCGACGGATGTGACCCGGACGCCGGACTCCCTCCAAGACGCGCTTCAACCGGAGGAGCAGCGCCTGTACCGGCTCATCTGGAACCGGTTCGTCGCCAGCCAGATGGCCGCCGCGAAGATCGCGCAACGGACGGCGGAGGTCGAAGCGGTCGGTCAGCATGACGCGCCGCCAGACTATCTGTTCAGGATTTCCGCCTCCGAGGTGACGTTTCCGGGCTACATGACGGTGAGCGGCGCGGAGGAGAAACATCCGAAAGGCGAAGGCGAGCAGGAGGAAGAGGCGGCGCACCTTCCGCCGCTCGCCGAAGGCGAACGGCTGCACCTGCTCGAATGGCTTTCGGAGCGCAAAGAGACGCAGCCGCCGTCCCGATACAGCGAGGCGTCACTCGTGCGTGCGCTGGAGGAGGAAGGGGTAGGCCGCCCCAGTACGTACGCCCAGATCCTCTCGACGCTGAACCAGCGGGGTTACGTGAAGCGAGAGAAACGGACGCTCACCCCGACCGAGCTGGGCATGCAGGTCCATACGTTCCTGGTGGCGAATCTCGCGGCCCTGTTCGACGTCAAGTTTACCGCCGGAATGGAGAAACTGCTCGACGAGATCGAGAACGGGAAGATCGGGCGGGTCCAGATGCTGCGGGAATTTTACGCGCGGTTCCAGGAATGGCTGGCGCAGGTCCAGGAGACGGAAATTCCGCTGGAAAAGCCGGTGCAGGTGCTGAAGATCCTGGAGGGCGTTCGGGAATGGGCGCCCGAGGTCACGCGCGGCAAGCGGACGTTCAGCGACGAGAAATTCGTCGAGTCGCTTCGCAAGCAGGTGGTCGAACGCAAGAAGAAGCCGTCTCTGCGGCAGTGGGAAGTGCTGCTGCGGCTGGCCTGCCGCTACAAGGAACAGATTCCGGAGATATCGGACCTGGCCAGGGAGCTGGGGGAGGACGCCACACTGACGCCGAAGCAAGCCACCCCGCCGAAGGAGACGACCCGGCGGAAGTTGGCGTTGCTGGCGAGCGTGCAGTTTGAGGCACCGTCCGAGCGGGCCGGGCGGCGCAGAGACGACCGGCAGTTTGTCGCCTCGCTGGCGGCCTGGGTCGAGGGGGGGCGGGCGTTGTCGTTCGCGCAGGCCCGGGCCCTGGACCGCATCATGCTCAAGTACGCCGGCCAGATACAAGATTTCGAGGCCGTTCGCGAGGAACTGGACTTGCCCAAACCCGAGGAGGCGGCCGACCCGCAGGAGTGCGCGGCGCTGCTTGAGAGGCTGGAACCGATCACCGAGTGGGCGCCGCCCGTCAAGCGGGGCCGGCGCGAGTGGAGCGACAAGTCGTTCTATGAATCGGTCCGGCGTCAATTCGCGGAGAAACAGACGCTCTCCCAGAAACAGGTGAAGTCGCTGCGCCGGCTCGTGAAAAAGTATCACGAGCACCTGCCTGAATCTGTCGACGAGACGGAGAAGGACCAGCCTCCGGACGCCGTGGGCTGAGAGGAAGCGTGTCGTCCCGCCCGACGCGCGAGGAATCGCGATGGGTGCTGATCCGCTGGAACTAGGCAAGGATCCTTGTGTGGCGCATTTCGCGGACTATCTGGCCGGCCAGCGCAATGCGTCGGCCCACACGGTGAGCGCGTACCTTCTGGATATCCGCCAGTTCGTCACGTACATCTGGGGCGACAACGCCCGATTGCCGTTGCCCTGGAGTGAGGTCGACCGCTTTGCCGCACGCCGCTTCCTGATGGAATGCCAAAAGGCGGGCTGCTCGCCCGCGACGGCGGGGCGCAAGCTCTCGAGCCTGCGCTCGTTCTACAGGTTTCTCGAGCGGGAAGAACGGGTGTGGCAGAATCCGTTCAGCGGGTTGCCGGCCCCGAAACGCAGCAAGCGGCTCCCCACGATTCTCTCCGTTCGGGAGGTCACCCGGCTTCTTGAGGCGCCTCTCGAGGAGCGCCCCCGCCCCGGCGCCGGGCGCCCGTCGGCTCCGCGTCTGGTCGTCGACTATGCGGCGTTGCGCGACGCGGCCATCCTGGAAGTCCTGTACAGCACCGGCGCGCGGGTCAGCGAGGTGGCCGGCATGCGGGAGGATGACGTTTCTCTCCTGTCGGGCGTGGTCAAGGTGCGCGGGAAGGGCAAGAAGGAGCGGCTCTGCGTGCTGGGGACGCCGGCGGTGCGGGCGCTGCGGGCGGCGAACGAGAAACGGGATGCGCGCTGGCCGCTGTCGGGACGCCAGGCGCGGAGCCGTCCGCTCTTCTGCAATCGCCGGGGCGCCGCCATGACGACCCGCTCCATCGAACGGCTGGTCGCCAAACACGCGCTCGCCGCCGGATTGGGGGGGCGTGTTTATCCGCATGTGCTGCGGCACTCGTTTGCCACGCACATGCTGGACGCCGGCGCCGACCTTCGGAGCGTGCAGGAGTTGCTGGGACATGCCAGCCTTTCCACGACTCAGATCTACACGCACATCACCATAGAGAGGTTGAAAAAGGTCTACGAGGAGGCGCACCCGCGCGCGTGAACGGCGACCGACTGCAATCGGGGGGGGGGGGGGGGGCGGGCGGGTTGGGGGG